>JALUYM010000045.1 GCA_027018745.1 Bacteroidales bacterium
TGCCATAAATTAGAAAGCAAAAATTATGGAGATTTTTTTTCGCAATGAAAATCTTGTTATGTGGGAAGCCTTTCTTTTTGCTTTTATCATTGCCTATATTTCTATTCCCCCGCTCATAGAGGTGGCCCGTGCCAAAAACCTTTATGATGTCCCCAATGGAAGGACCTCTCATGAAAATATTACCCCTACGCTGGGAGGTATAGCTATTTTTGCCGGGTTTGCCATTGCCTCTATGGTATTTGTGAACATTGCAAAAATTCCTTACATCCAGTATGTTCTGGCCGGCAGCCTGGTCATTTTCTTTGTCGGGCTGAAAGACGACATTACCGGCCTGAGCCCGTTGAAAAAATTCATCGGTGAGATCATTGCAGCAGGCATTATCATCGATCTCGGTGGTATCCGCCTTTCCAGTTTACATGGTTTTGCCGGAATTGGTGCACTGGGTTATGTGTCCAGCGATTTCCTCAGCCTGTTCGTTATTGTAGCCATTGTAAATGCTTTTAACCTGATCGATGGTATCGATGGCCTCTCCTCCGGAGTGGGCATACTGGCTTCCATTGCTTTTGGTACCTGGTTTTACCTTGTAGGGCAACTTCAGCTTGCCGTGTTGGCTGTTGCGTTAACCGGTGCCCTTATGGCTTTTTTCCGGTTTAATTTCTTTTCTAAAAAATATAAAATTTTTATGGGGGATATCGGCTCCCTGTTGCTGGGATTTATCTTGTCTATCTTTGCTATCAAGTTCAATGAGCTGAATCATGCCCCGCTGGCAGACGGTGTTTATTACATAAAAGCAGCCCCTGCCGTGTCCATTGGTGTTTTGATCATTCCTCTTTTTGATACGGTGCGTGTCATGCTCATCCGTATGGCACGGGGTATTTCCCCTTTTAAACCGGATAAACGGCACGTGCACCATTATTTACTTGAACTAACGGGCAGCCACCAAAAAGCAACTTCTATCCTTTTGTCGGTCAACCTTTTTTTCATTGTTATCTCTTTTTTGCTGGCTCATCTGCACATTTCTCAGCTCATGGTTGTTTTGCTTGTCCTGGCTTCCCTGCTGACTTATATTCCTTATGCCATGCTCAAACGCCGCCATAAAAGAAACAAAATAGGCAGCAATGGTTTTGTGGCCGATACGGAGTAAGAAAATAAAGGAATTTTCCGGCTGATTTTGGTTTGTTCATCAAAAATTTAGTTTTTCATTTGGCCACGGGCGTTTTCCGGTAATGGCTTTTTGAGTGCAGGTGAATTGCGTCATCTCAACTTTCTGTTTGTGCCTTCCGTTAAAAAAAACTTCTTTTATAACAACTTACTACTGCTCAGCAACCTGCTGTTCCCCATTGTAAGTTTTGCCTATGCTTCCCGTATTCTGGGGCCGGCAGGCATAGGAAAAGTACAGTTTGTGATCACTTTCGCTACCTATTTTGTGGTGATCGCCCAGTTTGGTATTCCCGTTTACGGCATGCGCGAAGTAGCCAGGGCACGTGGTGATAAAAAACAACTCGACAAACTTTTTTCCGAGCTGCTGCTCATCAACATCTTCAGCAGCTTGTTGCTAACGGCTGTTTATGGTGGCGTTATCCTGTCGCTGCCATGGTTTCACGAAAGTCTGAACTACTACCTGTTCGGCGGACTCTTGGTTTTATCTGGTTTTTCCGTTCTCGACTGGTTTTACATGGGCATGGAACAGTTTCGGTTTCTGTCGCTGCGTTCCATTGTGATAAAGACAGTCGCGCTGGTCGTTTTATTCCTTTTTGTGAGGACAGCGGAAGACCTGATGGTTTACTTTCTCATAGCCATCTTTTCCATTATAATAAACAACCTGTGGAACCTGCTTCATTTAAGGGGGCAGGTCAGTATACGGTTCCTACATCTGCAATTAAAAAAGCATTACGGGCCGTTGCTTATCCTTTTTGCCTCTTCCCTGACCATTAGCGTCTATACGCTGGGCGATACACTGCTGCTGGGTTTCCTGACCAACGACAAAGCCGTAGGCCTGTATACGGCAGCCAAGAAGCTGACCATCATTGTCATTCCGCTGATTACATCACTCGGTACGGTTTTAATTCCACGGCTTACCAAGAGTATTGATGTACGAGACACCAGGGAAACCGGTGTACGGATGGAACAGTCGTTTTCTTTTATCTGCCTGTTTGGGATACCTGTTGTCGTGGGGTTGATGGTTTTTGCCCCCGAAATCATACGTGTTTTTACGGGAACCCGGTTTATGGGGGCGGTGCTGACACTACAACTGATGGCCCCTGTTATTTTCCTTGTGGGACTGGGCCATCTTTTCGGCATGCAATTGTTGATCCCGGGCGGTTTTGAAAAAAAATACCTGTTGGCAACCCTGTTGGGGATGGGGGTCAGTCTTTCCTTAAACTTGCTCCTGATAAGGCTTTTTCAGGACAAAGGGGCTGCCGTAACGCTTTTAATAACGGAGGGGGTTGTCTCTTTTACGGCTTATTTCTTTGTCGTTAAAAAAATGGCCCTCCGTGTGCATTGGCCTGTGGCAGGGAAAGCTTTGGCCGCTTCCCTGCTTTTTATTCCCATAGCATTGCTTGTGCGAAGCATCTCCTTGCCTGTTCTCCCCGATCTTTTCGTTGCCATTCTCTTTTCTGCAACATTGTATTTGATAACGCAATTCTATATTTTTAAAGACCCTATGCTCAAAGCCATTGTTTCCGCTGTCCCCCGCTGGCGGGGGAGTGTGTAAGCTTGTGGGTGGTAAGGGGGTGGATCTTTATCCCCCTCTGCCTGCCCGACATGCCTTGGCAGGCGGGGAGAGCCTGTCCCAAATTTACTTCGGGAGGGCAGGGGGTGGAACTTATCCCCCGCTGGCGGGGGTGCAGGGGGTGGAAAATTAAATGACCAAAAACAACCAAACCGTGCACCCTGCTTCCAAATCCAATAACTATCATTATAACAAAAAGTTACAGCGTTATGCCAATGAATTAAGGCATAATATGACCAAAGCAGAAGCCTGTCTGTGGAAGTATGTTTTAAAGGCAGGTCAACTGCATGGCTATAAATTCAGGCGACAAAGACCTGTTTTGAATTACATTGCTGATTTTATGTGCCCCGAACTGATGCTTATTATAGAAGTTGACGGAATAACCCACTTGAATGAAGGAGTAGTTAAAAACGATGAGATCAGGCAAGAAGTACTGGAAAAAATTGGTTTTACGGTACTTCGTTTTAATGATGATGAAGTGTTAAAGGATATACGGAATGTGGAAAGGGTGCTGGATGCTTATGTTGAAGAATATGAAATGAAACGTCCATGATTGAATAATTATTAAACCACACAGGGGAATGATTATTCAATCATGGTAAGTTCCATCTGACCAATGAAATATAAAATTATAAACAGATGAAAAACAAAGAAAAATAAATTCCACCCCCTCCTTCCCGCGAGGCCATCGCACCCCCCGCCAGCGGGGGATATGATTGCCCCTTTAAGGGGCATATGGTTCTCTTTTGCGTAAGTAATTCGTGAAATGTCCCCCTCTGGAGGGGGAGTGTGTAAGCTTGTGGGTGGTAAGGGGGAGGACTTTTATCCCCCGCTGGCGGGGCAGGGGGAGGCTATCCCCCGCTGGCGGGGGCAGGGGGTGGAAATTCCCCCGTTTACAAACCAGCTAAACTTTTTGTATTACATAACTGACATAACAATATTTTTTTGAACCCCCAAGTATCCATTATCATTGTCAATTACAACAGCCATTCTGTTATTGGCCGGTGTATTGATTCCGTGTATAAATTTGTTTCGGAACCATCGTATGAGATAATTGTAGTGGACAATGCCTCCGAACCTGCATCAGTCCGCTTTATTAAAGAAAATTATCCCCGGGTAAAACTCATAGAAAATACGGAAAACAAAGGTTTTGGTGCGGCCAACAACATCGGTGTGCAGCAGGCTGCCGGAAAGTATCTGTTCTTTCTCAACCCGGATGCCATCTTGACAGATAATGCGGTTATCCGCTTTTATGATTTTCTGGAAAAAGCCTCACCGGAAGAGGTGAGTTGCGGAGGAAACCTGATTCTTGAAGATGGAAACCCTGCCACGG
>JALUYM010000046.1 GCA_027018745.1 Bacteroidales bacterium
ATGCGTATTTTTTCGGGTGTCACTTCGCCCAAAATACGGATGCCCAGTCCCGGCCCGGGAAACGGGTGCCGTTTTAACAAATGATCGGGCATGCCCAGCGTTTTTCCTATACGCCTGACTTCATCTTTAAAAAGGGTGTTGAGTGGCTCTACGATTTTTAGTTTCATAAAATCGGGTAATCCGCCCACATTATGGTGCGATTTTATGGTGGCAGAAGGGCCGTTCACCGAAATCGATTCAATCACATCCGGGTAAATAGTGCCTTGTGCCAGCCATTTTACATCCCGGATAGTGTGTGCTTCACGGTCAAAGACTTCAATAAAAGTCTTGCCAATGGCTTTGCGTTTTTGTTCCGGATTTGATATTCCTTTTAGCGCTTTCATAAAATCTACGGAAGCATCCACCCCTTTTACATTCAAACCCATGTCTTTGTAAGAGGCAAGGACTGAAGGAAACTCATTTTTGCGCAATAAACCATTGTTCACGAAAATACAATAGAGGTTTTTACCAATGGCTTTATGCAACAAAACTGCTGCTACAGAGGAGTCAACACCACCAGAAAGTCCGAGTAAAACTTTGTCGTTGTCCAGCTTCTCTCTCAAACCGCTTAGTGTGGTTTCAATGAAAGAGGAGGGTGTCCAGTTTTGGGTACAACCGCAAATATCCGAAACAAAATTTTTCAGCAATTTCATGCCCTCTTCCGAGTGGTAAACCTCGGGATGAAACTGAATGCCGTATGTCGGCTCTCCTTCAATTTGAAATCCGGCCACTTTCACACTTTCGGTACTTGCTATGATATGGTAATTGTCGGGAAGTTTCAGAATGGTATCGCCGTGAGACATCCATACCTGGCTGCCATTCGAAATATTTTTCATAAGCGGGTTGGAAGTATCGCGAAAGCCGAGCCTGGCACGACCATATTCCCTTATCTTCGAAGGCATAACGCTGCCCCCATCGTGTTGTGCAAGAAATTGTGCGCCGTAACAAACGCCCAGCAAAGGATATTTGCTGCGGATGCCTGTCAAATCAGGTATGGGGGCTCCGGGATCGTGCACCGAATAAGGGCTTCCCGAAAGGATGACTCCTTTTACCGACGTGCCAAGCGGCGGAATCTTGTTGTACGGATGTATTTCACAGTAAACATTTAGTTCTCTCAGCCTCCGGGCAATAAGCTGAGTATATTGGGAACCAAAATCGAGGATAATGATGGTTTCTTGCATGGGGCAAAGATAAAGAGTTTAAAAAGATGTAAACAGGGTAAAAATATTTTTTTAACCACGCGATTTAAACTGTGGTATTTTGTCCGGGCCAAAGGCCTTTTTCCTTCTGTACCCGGCATGTTCTTAACATTTTCTATTTCCCTTTAACAAACATTAACAAGTTAATTTATAACGCATTTATATATTTGCACAACAAATCGAAAAAACAATACCCATGTTAGAAACGGATATTCGCGAACTGAACGAAAAGATTCAAAAAGAGAGCCAGTTTATCGATATGATTAAACTGGAAATGAACAAAGTAATTGTGGGACAAACACACATGACCGAACGTTTACTGATTGGCCTTCTCGGAAATGGCCATATATTGCTGGAAGGGGTTCCCGGTTTGGCAAAAACACTGGCCATCAACTCACTGGCCAATATTATTGATGCCAAATTCAGCCGGATACAGTTTACCCCCGATTTGTTACCGGCCGACCTGCTGGGTACCTTAATATACAGCATGAAAAATGAGGAGTTTGTGGTGAAAAAAGGTCCCATCTTCGCCAATTTTATTTTGGCTGATGAGATTAACCGTTCGCCGGCCAAAGTGCAAAGCGCCTTGCTGGAAGCTATGCAGGAACGCCAGGTTACCATTGGTGATAATACTTTTAAACTGGACGAACCTTTCCTGGTAATGGCTACCCAGAACCCAATTGAACAGGAAGGAACTTATCCGTTGCCTGAAGCACAGGTCGACCGTTTCATGCTGAAAGTGGTTATCAATTATCCCAAAAAGGAAGAAGAAAAACAAATCCTGCGTCAGAATATTACCAGTTCCTATCCCACGACGAATAAAGTTCTGGAACCGGAAGATGTTTTGAAAGCAAGAGACCTGGTCCGCCAGATATATCTTGATGAAAAAATTGAAAATTATATAACAGACATCGTTTTTGCTTCGCGTTATCCCAAAGAATATCATCTCGATAAGTTTTCCGGGATGATCTCATATGGTGCTTCGCCACGTGCCAGCATTAATCTGGCCCTGGCTGCCAAAGCCCTCGCTTTTATTAAAAAGCGTGGTTATGTTATTCCCGAAGATATTCGTTCCATTGCACACGATGTCATGCGGCACAGGATTGGCCTGACTTATGAAGCAGAGGCCGAAAATATTACCAGCGAAGATATTATTAATGAAATCCTGAATTCTGTTGAGGTGCCCTGAAAAAAGGAGGTTCAACCCTTAGAATTACAATTCAATCTATTGCGGACAGGCTAAAAACAGAGGCGAAGTGGAAGCACAGGAATTATTCAAAAAGGTTCGAAAAATTGAAATTAAAACACGGGGATTGTCCAGGCAAATCTTTTCTGGCGAATACCACAGTGTTTTTAAAGGGCGGGGTATGGCTTTCAGCGAAGTGCGTGAGTATCAGTTTGGCGATGATATCCGCAGTATTGATTGGAACGTAACCGCCAGGTTTCATCATCCTTTTGTGAAAATTTTCGAGGAGGAAAGGGAACTGACGGTCATATTACTCATCGATGTTTCAGGCTCAAACCTGTTTGGTACAAATGTTCAGCTGAAACAGGAAATGATCACCGAAATGGCGGCAACACTATCTTTTTCCGCTATTCAGAACAATGATAAAGTAGGCGTGATTTTCTTTTCCGATAAAGTGGAAAAATTTATTCCCCCAAAGAAAGGGTCTTCACACATATTACGTATTATCAGAGAGTTGATTGATTTCAGGGCAGAAAGCAGCGGCACTGATATTGCCGAAGCTTTGCGTTATCTGACCAATGTCATAAAAAAACGGGCTACCGCTTTTCTGATCTCTGATTTTATGGACAATCTGCCGGAAAAGGCTGTGCAGATTGCCAATCATAAACATGACCTGATCGCTATCCGTGTGACTGACCGCCGTGAAATGACTCTCCCCAATGTGGGAATGGTGCGTATGCTGGATGCAGAAACGGGTAAACAAATGTGGGTGGATACCGGTAGTAATGCTATTCGCCGTCAGTTGAGCCGGTGGGCACAAAACAAAAGCAGGGAACTGGATGTCCTGTTTTCCAGGCTTGGAGTTGATATGGTAAAAGTCTATACAGGCGAAGATTATGTGAAACCGCTCATGAACATGTTTCGGAAAAGAGAAGCAAGAAGCTGATTTGTGATGAAAAGATTATACAATAGACATATTGCACTGTTGGTTTTGATGCTTACGGTTTATGCTGTTGCCAGTGCACAGAGCCTGGTTCCGTTAAAAGCTACTGCCAAGCTCGACACGACAGCCATTATGATTGGCGACCAGATTGGGTTGGACCTTTCGTTGGAAGTACCGGCCGGTTCGCATGTGACCTGGCCCGTACTGAGAGATACGCTGGTGCCGCACGTGCTGTTAGTAAAACGGGGAAAAGTGAAACAGGTCCGGAAAAATAATGCACAGATATTTACCAGGCATCTGACAATAACCTCCTTTGATTCAGGATATTATGATATTACCCCGATAAAATTCAAGGTCAAATTGCCCGGAACCCAAAAGGCAGAGGATGTAGCAACACAGGACCTGTTTTTACAGGTTTACACTCCTGTTGTGGATACCACCAAACCATTCAAACCCATAGTCGGTCCGATAGCTGAACCTTATACCCTGGGAGAGATTTTGCCCTGGGTATTGTTGGGATTGCTGGTGATAGCCGGCGTGTTTTTCCTCATTTGGTATTTGCGCAGGAGAAAAAAGAACCAGCCGTTGTTTGGTTGGAAAGCCAAACCCAAACTACCACCCCATGAGGAGGCCATAAAGCGGTTGGAAGAGATCCGTTTGGCCAGAATGTGGCAGGCAGGAA
>JALUYM010000047.1 GCA_027018745.1 Bacteroidales bacterium
TTAAATGCTCGAAATTCATTTCCGAAAGCATGTTCATTATGGGATAAGGTTCAAATTGCTGAATCAATACGAAACCATCGTCATCTTCTGTTTCGTAAGCTTTTTTTATAATGATATCAAAAGGATCCGTCATCATGGTCCTCACATCCAGCACTTCAAATTTTTCTTTTCTTTCTTTCCATGAAACGGTTTTTTTCTCCTTTTGGGGATTGAATATGGAAATTCTGTATTCCCTGTTTTTCTCCATGTTGAAATCAAAATGCAAACCGGCTGCCACTTTTAACAATTCATTTGGTTTTTCCACTGAAATGATGACAATGTTTTCCTGTGGCTGTAACTCGGAAACTTTTTTAATTAATTCGCCAAATGTTTCATTATTATAAATATAGCGTTCAGGGCTTTCTTTCCAGGTTATTTCAACACTTTTGTTTTCCACATCAACATCTGTATCTTTATTCTCTATACATTCAGGCATATTTTTCAACAATTTACTTTCCGTACCCAAAAACTTATTGATGGTATGCAATATCTCACACACGGACAAACCTGTAATCTTCGCAGCATCATTAAAATCAGCGAATCTGGCCAGGGTGTTGAATAATACCGGATTTTGCATTCGCTTAAATTTGGGCGACATTTCAACTAAAACATGTTTTAATTCCGGATATTTATCCAGGGTTTCTTTAATGTTTGAAGAGGCAACAACGGCTTCTGCTTTCTTCGCGTTTTCGGTTTCGTCCGAAACAAAAATGGCATCTACCGGACATGCCGACAGCGCTTCCTGACAGTTGGTTTCTTCATCAATACTCTCCGGTTGTTTTTTCAGATAAGCCATGTTGGCGTCATTTATTTCAAAGTTTTCACCGGCCACTTCCACACAAGCCCTGCAACCGATACACTCTTCTGAAACTTTAAACTTTTTCATCTCTTATTTAATTTAAAATATTATTCGGCAAAGGTATACCTATTTATTTATTTAATGGTTAAATTTTTTGTGAAAATAGGTTAATAGAAAGGGAAAAGATAAGCGCTAATTTTCGCATAAGTACGTGAAAAAGCTTTTTGTAAATGACTGTGTAAAAATAGATGGAAATGGACAAAGGCAACTGGTTCAAACATCGGCATAGGCCATAATCCGTAGCGGTATATATTTTATGTGGTCATTTTGAGATAAAAAAGAAAAATTTGTGCCGGGAAAAAAGGCACCAACCCTGGTAAACCGTAGTTCTCATCTTCTTAAAATTCGGGTGAAAGAAAGGTACACTTACCTTGGAATCATTAAATTAACCCACGTGAAAAATTCTTTGGTTAAAGTTTTAAACATCATAAAATATCTGTTATTGGATTTTTCAATCACCTTAAAATATTCGTGAAAATGAAAAAAAATTTCCAGGCTTGACGAATAATTTGGCCAAACTCTGTTTAATTTTGTAATAAGTTAGTTTAACCGGGAGGAATTATCATGAATATTTTACTTTTATATCCCCAATACCCAGAAACTTTTTGGAGTTTTAAATATGCCCTGAAATTTGTTTCAAAAAGGGCGGTTAACCCTCCTCTGGGCCTTATGACTATTTCATCCATTTTGCCCGAAAGCTGGAAAAAGAAACTAATTGACCTAAACGTTGAAAAGCTTCGGGAAAAAGATATCTTATGGGCCGATTATGTGTTCATCAGCGCCATGAATATTCAGGAAAAGTCTGTACATGAAATCATTGACAGATGTAAACATCTTGAGAAAAAAGTTGTTTGCGGCGGTCCTTTATTTACAGAAGAACCAGAAAAATTTGAAAATCAGGTTGATCACTTGATTTTAAATGAAGCGGAACAGACCCTTCCACAATTTCTGAATGACCTGAAAGAAGGAAAGTTAAAACCAATTTACCAGACAGATCAGTTTGCAGATTTAAAAAATACCCCAACACCGGATTATTCCCTGATCAGGATGTCTAAATACAATACCATGAGCATTCAGCTTACCCGCGGGTGCCCATTTAACTGTGAATTTTGCGATATTACCGCTTTGTTTGGGCACAAGGTACGGATCAAGTCGGCAGATCAGATTTTAAAGGAATTGGAGGCTATTTACCAAAGCGGTTGGCGAAAAAGTGTATTTTTTGTCGACGATAATTTTATCGGAAACAAAAAGATATTGAAATCCACCATCTTGCCGGCAATTATTCAATGGATGGAAGCAAAAAAATACCCGTTTTCATTTTTGACCGAAGCTTCTATTAACCTTGCCAACGATGAGGAACTCATGAACCTGATGGAAAAAGCCGGGTTCAATTCTGTTTTCATCGGGATTGAAACTACGGAACTGTCGAGTTTAAAAGAATGCGGAAAAACTCAAAACATGCGGCTTGACCTCAAGCAAAGCGTGTTTAAGATACAAAAAAAGGGCATGGAAGTAATGGGAGGGTTTATCTTAGGTTTTGATAGCGATCCGGTTTCCATTTTTCAAAAACAGATAGACTTTATCCGGGAAACAGGGATCATTTCTGCCATGGTCGGGCTCCTAAACGCACCCAAAAAGACGAAGTTATACAACCGATTAAAAAAAGAAAACCGGATCATTAATAATTTTACCGGAAATAACACGGATCTTTCCATAAACTTCCTGCCCAAAATGGACAAAAAAATCCTGCTCGAGGGTTACAAAAAAGTAATTAAAGGTATTTATGATGGGAAAGCCTATTACCACAGGGTTAAGGATTTTATTAAACGTTTTACGCCAAACCCAAGGGTGAAACACAGGCCTGGTTTTATTTATCTTATCGGGTTTTTCCGCATCTTTACCCGGTTGGGTATTGCTGATACTTACAGAAACGAATATTGGAATCTGTTTTTTTGGACGCTGTTTAACCGTCCCAAACTTATGCCCCTTGCCCTGACTTATTCTGTTTACGGGTATCATTTCAGAAAGATTTTTAAAGACTTTTTTGAAGAAAAAAACAGGTAGGAACCCCGGAGCCATTTTTCCGGTTTAAATTGTTGGCCTTTTATCCGTTTTCGCTTGTAATTTTCATTTTCTTCAACAAGAAAATAGCGTTGAGGTTTTGTGAAATGCTTTCTTTCAAGTGGAAATGGACAAAAACAACGGGTTCAAGCATCCGTCTGGTTCAAGAATCCCCTTGGACCATAATCTGACTTATTTCTTCTTCCAGCTGTCCCTTAGCGCCACCGTCCGGTTAAAAACCAAATGTTCCGGCTTACTCTCTCTATCCACACAGAAATAGCCGATGCGCTGGAACTGGAATTTGTCGCCCGGCTGCACGTTTTTCAGCGAAGGCTCCAGTTTGCAACCCGTCAGGATTTTCAAAGATTCCGGGTTCAGGAATTCTTTAAAATCGCGGTCTTTGTGGCCTGCCGGGTCTTCGTCCGAAAACAGGCGGTCGTAAAGCCGTACTTCCGCATCCAAAGCGTGTTTCACCGAAACCCAGTGCAGCGTGCCTTTCACTTTTCGTTGTGAGCCGCTGCCGCTTTTGGTTTCCGGGTCGTAGGTGCAGAAAATTTCCGTTATCCGGCCGTTTTCATCTTTTTTGTAATCTTCACATTTGATAATGTAAGCCCCTTTCAGGCGCACCTCGCGGCCGGGGCCCAGGCGGAAAAACTTCCGCGGCGGCTCTTCCATAAAATCGTTGCGTTCAATGTAAAGCTCACGCGAAAAAGGCACTTCCCGCGTTCCGGCCGTTTCATCTTCCGGGTTGTTGATCAGTTCCAACATCTCCTCTTTTCCTTCCGGATAGTTGGTAAGGGTCACTTTCACCGGGTCCAGCACGCCGAAAACGCGCGGGGCGATCTTATTCAGATGTTCGCGTACGCTGAACTCCAAAAGGCCTACATCAATCACATTGTTGCGTTTGGCAATGCCCACCCGGTCCGAGAAGTTGCGGATAGCTTCGGGCGTATAACCGCGGCGGCGCATCCCCGAAAGGGTAGGCATACGCGGGTCATCCCACCCCGAAACCAGCTTTTTCTCCACCAGTTCCAGCAGTTTGCGTTTGCTCATAATGGTGTAGCTCAGGTTCAGGCGGGCAAA
>JALUYM010000048.1 GCA_027018745.1 Bacteroidales bacterium
ACAACTTCTGACTCCCGACTTCCGTCTTCCGAATCCCACCTTTCCCATCCCAATTCCGCCACCCAATGGCTATTTTCTCTCCCCTTCAAAAATATCCGGCACAAAAGTCTGTTCCTGCATGGGCGGGCGGACGTAACCTTTTTCTTTTTTCCGCGGTGGAAATTTCATGGGCTCCGGTGTCAGGTCTTCATAGGGTATCAGGCTGAGCAGGTGGTGAATGGTGTTGAGCCGCGCCCGTTTTTTGTCATCGGCATTCACCACGTACCAGGGGGAAATTTTGGTATCGGTATAGGAAAACATATCGTCCTTGGCTTTGGAATATTCCACCCACATACTTCTCGATTTAATATCCATCGGGCTCAGCTTCCAGCGCTTGGTGGGGTCTTTCAACCTTGCCTGGAACCGTTTTTCCTGCTCCTCTTCACTAACGGAAAACCAGTATTTTATAAGAGTTATCCCCGAACGGATCAACATTTTCTCAAAATTCGGGCAGGCCCGCAGGAAATCCCAGTATTCCTCGTCGGTACAAAAGCCCATCACCCGTTCCACCCCGGCACGGTTGTACCACGAACGGTCGAACAGAACCATCTCGCCGGCTGCCGGCAGATGTGGTACGTAACGCTGAAAATACCACTGTGTTTTTTCTTTTTCTGTAGGAACGCCCAATGCTACAACCCTTGCAACACGAGGATTTAAACGTTCCGTAATCCGTTTTATGACGCCCCCTTTCCCGGCTGCATCACGGCCTTCAAATATCACTACCACCTTCTTGCCTTCGGCTTTTATCCATTCCTGCAGCTTGACCAGTTCGATCTGCAATTCTTTCAGTTTGGCTTCATAAATACCGTTTTTTAATTTACCGTGTTTGTTTAAATAGTCGGGATGCTTTTCCATGGTCGTATGTTTTTCCCAAAAATAAGAAAAAACCCAAAAAGCTTTGAAATAAATACCGGCAAATTTACCGAAGCTAATTTAGAATCATTTTAATTTCGTATCTTTGCCGGGCAAAAAAAGACAACAAATGAAGGAAGCGGCAATAAATAATACATCCCTGAATTTATCCAAAGAAGAAATATTAAACGATTATCGTATTGCGAATGAAAGCAGGCAGGTGAGCCTGTTGGGAAGGCGTGAAGTACTCACCGGAAAGGCTAAATTTGGCATTTTCGGTGATGGAAAAGAAATTCCCCAACTTGCCATGGCCAAAGTGTTTGAGGATGGCGACTGGCGGTCCGGATATTACCGCGACCAGACTTTTATGTTTGCCGCCGGTATGATGACACTGGAAGAGTTTTTTGCCCAGCTTTACGGGGATACCAACCTGGAAACCAATCCGGCACATGGTGGCCGGTTGATGAACAACCATTTTGCCAGCCGCAGTTTAGATGAAAAAGGGGAATGGAAAGATTTGACAAAACAAAAAAACAGTGCCCCCGACTCCTCTCCCACGGCCAGCCAAATGCCTCGTTTGCTTGGTCTGGCGCTGGCTTCCAAACTTTTCAAAACCGAAAAATCATTCCGGAAACAAAATAAATTCAGTAAAAACGGCCGAGAAGTAGCATTCGGCACCATTGGCGATGCCTCTACTTCGGAAGGCCATTTTTTTGAAGTGATGAATGCAGCCGGAGTATTGCAGGTACCTCTGGCTATTTCAGTTTGGGATGATCAGTGGGGGATTTCTGTTCCCAACAAGCTGCAAACTACCAAAGGCAATATTTCGGAGCTTTTGTCCGGCTTTCAAAAAGAAAAAAATTCCAATGGCCTGGTTATTTTCAAGGCTCCCTGTTTTGATTATCCTAAATTAATTGACACTTATCGCAAGGGCATTGCCCTTTGCCGCAAGGAGCATGTACCCGTACTGTTCCACATTACCGGGTGCACCCAGCCGCAGGGACATTCCACCTCAGGCTCTCATGAACGTTATAAAACGCCGGAACAGCTCCATGATGAAAAAAACAGGGATGGCATTTTACGTATGCGGCAATGGATATTGAAAAATCAAATTGCTCAGGCGGAAGAACTGGATGAGATTGAAAATCAAGCTAAAATACGTGCAAAAGAAGCCAGAAAGAACGCCTGGAAAAATTACAGCATGCCCCTGCGGCAAAAAAGGGATGAACTGTTGAAACTACTCGCTCATGATTGTCCCTGCGCCAAAAAACAGAAGATCGAAGCCATCCGCGACGAACTAAAACGGACGGGTGAGCCCATTCGGAAAGATATTTACGGTGCTGCCAGGCAAACTATCCGCCATTTGTGTGATTGTGAGGTAAATGGTACAAAATTGAAGACAATCATTCGTGAATGGCTGATAAAGGAACTGGCAGACAGCAGGAGACAGTACAGCTCGCATTTGTACAGCGAAACGGAGTGGTCGGCAATAAAAATCAAACCGGTAGCTCCGGTTTTTGATACGGATGATTTTGTTCCCGGCAGGGAAATCCTCAGAGATAATTTCGACTATATTTTCTCCCACAATCCTTTGGTAGTTGCTTTTGGCGAAGATGTCGGGAAAATTGGCGGAGTCAACCAGACGTATGAAGGATTACAGGAAAAATATGGCGAAAACCGGATTTTTGACACCGGTATCCGTGAAGCCAGTATTGTAGGCCAGGGATTGGGAATGGCATTGCGCGGTTTGCGACCCATTGCCGAAATACAATACTTCGATTATCTTTTGTATGGCCTTCAGGTTTTGAGCGATGATGTGGCCACACTGTATTATCGTACCCGTGGCGGGCAAAAAGCACCAATGATCCTCAGCACGCGCGGGCACCGGCTTGAGGGGATATGGCATGCAGGATCTCCATTGAGCATGGTCATCAATTCCATTCGGGGGATGCACGTGGCCGTTCCCCGCAACATGACCCAGGCAGCCGGGTTTTACAACACCTATCTCGCTTCTGATCAACCAGTTTTGATTATTGAGCCGCTGAACGGATACCGCTTACGCGAAAGAAGGCCTTCCAATATCGGTGAATATCGCATTGCACCGGGTGTCCCGGAGATACTGCGTTCCGGAAAAGATGTCACCCTGGTTACGTATGGATCTGATGTGCGGATTGCCAAAGATGCCGTTCAACAACTGGAAGAATTTGGTGTGGATGTGGAACTGATCGATATACAAACACTTATTCCGTTCGACATTGATGGTATCATTTTGAATTCATTGAAAAAGACAAACAAGATCATTTTTTTTGATGAAGATGTTCCCGGCGGCGCCACCTCTTACATGATGCAAAAAGTAATTGAAGAGCAACGCGGATTTTATTTTCTCGATATGAAACCCCGTACCATTACAGCACGGGCACATCGCGCTGCTTATGGCACTGATGGTGACTATTTTTCCAATCCCAACGTGGAAGACGTGTTTGAAGTAACTTACGATATGATGCATCAATATGATCCGCAACGGTTTCCGGATATTTTTTAAAAAAGGGGACTATTGCTTTAAAAATGCTTTTAATTTTGATAAAAATTTTTCATTCGATTACTCATGCCTGACAATCCTCAAAAACAAGATAAAAACCTTAACGAATACAGACCTCCGTTGCAAATGAACAATGAAAAGTTACGGTTTCCGGTGACCTTCCGGCTCAAAGCCGTTATGACTACCGGACAAAATGATTGGGAAAACAGGAAACAGCTTGTGGGGGTTTTTGACAAACTGAAAATCGGATATTTGTATCAAAGTAAAAACAGAAGCAGTAAAGGCTCTTACGTAAGTTTTACTTATGAAATAACACTGAATGACCGTGAAACCATGCACCGGCTTTATGCCCTGTTAAAAGAAATCGATAACCTGAAATTCGCTTTATAAATTCAGATATATTCCATTATTTACCTGTCATGCATAATCTTGAACCTTTTTATAACTGGCGCGAATTGTATATTGCTTCCGAAGACGAGCGATCCCCCTTTTTTGGAAGGCAAAACAGTGAAATTTATTTTGAACATACCATTTATGATCACTACATTCATCCGCAATGGGATTATTTCGGTTCAAACACCCTTTACCTGAAACTGCTTTTTGTTCAA
>JALUYM010000049.1 GCA_027018745.1 Bacteroidales bacterium
ACGTCGCATTATCAAAGAAGCAGGACCCACACTCATAGCATTCGGAATTGGTGCCGTGGGTACCATTGCAGGCACTATTATTGCTTTCAAAACCATTCCGCTCGGGAAAGAAGGCTGGAAACTGGCTGGCATTTTTTGTTCAACATACATTGGAGGTTCCATGAATTACGTGGCCACATCAGAGGCCCTGCATTTCCACTCCAGCGATTTGCTCACCGCTGGTGTTGCTGCCGACAACCTGGTTATGACCATTTACTTTCTGATCCTTTTTGCCCTTCCCGGTGTCGGCTTTTTAAAAAGACATTATAAAAACAATCATCAACTGGAAGCAGAAAAAGCATTGGACAACAATGAAATTATTGAATCAGACAGCGAAAACCCCAATCTGCTTGACCTGGGGAAAGGCTTAAGTATCGGCCTTTTATCAGCAGCAGTCAGTTTTTACCTGCAAAACCTTATCGGTATACAGGGCAGTGCCATTCTGATTATCACCCTTTTGGTAGTAATCATTGCCACCTTGTTTCCGAAACAAATGAACGCCATTCGCGGAGCTGACCAAATCGGCACTTTTCTAATGCAAATATTTTTTGCTGCCATCGGTGCCAGTGCCAACATACTTATCGTATTAAAAGTCGGCCCCATTCTTTTCGTATTTGCCGGGCTGATTTTGCTGGTGCATTTGATTTTTATTTTGCTATTCGGACGGATGTTTAACCTCGACCTTGCCGAAATTGTGATCGCTTCCAATGCCAATATGGGAGGACCGACCACTGCTGCTGCCATGGCTGTTGGCCGGCGATGGAAATCACTGGTCATTCCTGCAATTCTTTGTGGTACACTCGGATATGCCATTGCCACTTTCATTGGTGTCGGAATGGCTTACTGGCTGCATTAAAATCATTCACCGCAAAAAGCTTTTGCCGGGCTTTTTTGTCTTTCTCTTAATAAGTATTTTTCTACTCATTTATCGGTTTATATTTAACTTTCTGAACCATAACCGGTTATATATTTAAAATCTTTATAAATAATTCATGTCCTAAAAATTCAGTAATTTACTTAGAAAAAAAATTCACTGAAAATTGTAATTTCGTGCAAAATATTAAAAACCATATAAAAATATAAGTTATGGCAAAAATAAAAGGAGCCATTGTGGTTGACATTGAAAAGTGCAAAGGTTGCGGGGTTTGTGTACCGGCCTGTCCCACTGATGTCATTGCTTTGGCGAAAGAAGTAAACGGCAAAGGGTATCATTATGCTTACATGATCAATCCGGATGCATGTACCGGCTGTACCAATTGTGCCGTGGTATGCCCTGATGGTGTGATTACGGTGTACAGGGTAAAAGTTCAATAATTTTCAAAAAATAAAACAAAACAAAAATATGGGTGAACTAAAATTAATGAAAGGGAATGAAGCCATAGCCGAAGCCATTATCCGCGCTGGAGCAGATGGTTATTTCGGTTATCCCATTACCCCACAGTCAGAGGTCTTGGAATACCTCATGGCTGCCAAGCCATGGGAAACAACAGGCATGGTCGTGTTACAGGCTGAAAGTGAAGTGGCTTCTATCAACATGTTATATGGTGGCGGCGGAACGGGTAAAAAAGTGGTCACCTCCTCGTCAAGCCCGGGAATCAGCCTGATGCAGGAAGGATTGTCTTACATCGCAGGTGCTGAGATCCCGATTTTAATTATCAATGTGGTGCGGGGCGGCCCGGGACTGGGCGACATCCAACCTTCCCAGTCTGATTATTTCCAGGCCACCAAAGGAGGAGGCCATGGCGATTACAGGCTGATCGTGCTGGCCCCATCTTCCGTTCAGGAAATGGCAGATTTTGTCCCGGTGGCATATGAGCTGGCTTTCAAATACAGAAATCCGGCCATGATACTTTCAGATGGCGCCATTGGCCAAATGATGGAAAAAGTTGAGTTTTTTGAGCCTATGCCAAGGTTGAGTGATGAAGAAATAAAAGCCCGATACCCTTGGGCTACCAACGGCAAACCCATGAACGGCGAGAGAAGAATACTGACCTCACTGGACCTGGATCCACAGAAATTAGAGGATCACAACATTCATCTTCAGGAAAAATATCGCCAAATTGAAGAAACAGAAGTTCGTTTTGAGACTTTGCAATGCGATGATGCCGAATATGTGATAGTGGCTTATGGTACCAGTGCCCGCGTTTCGTTAAAAGCCGTCAAGCTGTTGCGCGAAAAAGGCGTCAAAGTCGGGCTACTGCGGCCCATAACCCTCTGGCCTTTCCCGACCAAAAAGATTCAAAAACTGGTCGATCAAGGCGTAAAAGGTTTCCTTTCGGTGGAAATGAGTGCAGGTCAAATGGTTGAAGATGTCCGCTTGGCCGTGAACGGTAAAGTAAAAGTTGAACATTACGGGCGTTTCGGAGGAATGATCCATTCACCGGAAGAAGTTGTTGAAGCCCTGGAACAAAAAATAATAGGAGGATAAACCATGTCAGAAACAGCTTTAAAAGATATTATAAAACCGGAAAACCTGGTCTATCAAAAAACCAGGTTAATGACGGACAAACCGCTCAGTTATTGTCCGGGATGCGGACATGGGACTACCCATCGGCTCATCATGGAAGTCATCGAAGAAATGGGCAAAGAACACGAGACCATTGGCGTTGCCCCGGTCGGATGCTCGGTGCTGGCTTACGAATTTATGGATGTGGACATGCAGGAAGCAGCCCATGGCCGTGCCCCGGCGCTGGCTACTGCCATAAAACGTCTGTGGCCCGACCATATCGTTTTCACTTATCAGGGCGATGGTGACCTGGCTGCCATTGGAACAGCAGAAACCATTCATGCCTGTAACAGGGGCGAAAAATTCGTTATTATTTTTATTAATAATGGCATTTACGGCATGACCGGAGGACAAATGGCACCTACCACACTCGAAGGTATGAAAACATCTACTTCCCCGTACGGACGTGATCCGAACATTATGGGACATCCTTTAAAAATTACCGAGCTGGTGGCACAACTGCCCGGGACATATTACGTTACCCGACAGTCGGTACACACACCATCAGCTGTTCGCAAAGCCAAAAGGGCCATTAAAAAAGCGTTCGAAAACCAGTTGAACAATGCGCCGGGACTCTCTTTTGTGGAGGTAGTTTCCAATTGCAATTCCGGTTGGAAGATGACCCCGGTAGATGCCAACAACTGGATGGAAGAAAACATGTTTCCTTTTTATCCCATTGGCGATATCAAGGTGGATGGCCAGTTAGTAAAATAGGTTTAATCTTAAAATGACGAAAAAATGACTGAAGAAATAATCATAGCCGGCTTTGGGGGACAAGGTGTCCTTTCCATGGGAAAAATTCTGGCTTATTCGGGCATCATGCAAGACCAGGAAGTAAGCTGGATGCCTTCTTACGGACCTGAAATGCGCGGCGGAACCGCCAATGTTACTGTCATCGTTAGCGACGAACGTATCAGCTCACCTATTTTGCGTGCTTATGATACGGCCATTATCCTGAACCAGCAATCCATGGATAAATTTGAGCCTGCCGTCAAACCGGGCGGCACACTGCTTTACGATCCCAACGGCATTTCACGCCACCCTTCAAGAAAAGACATCAATATCTACAGGGTGGAAGGTGCCCAAAAAGCAGCTGAAATGGGTAACACAAAAATTTTCAATATGATTGTGCTGGGAGCTTATCTGAAGATAAAACCCATCGTAAAACTGGAGAACGTCATCGCAGGTTTGAAAAAATCCTTACCTGAACGCCATCACAAACTCATCCCGTTGAACGAAGACGCCATCAACCTCGGAATGAAAAGCGTAGAAGTTGTTCAGGAAGTATAGTTCCGTTATCATATATCTGTCACAGAAAAGCCGGTTGCCACAAAGCCGGCTTTTCTGTTTTTCGCAAACAACGAAGGGTTTTAAATATTTTTGTTATTTTTAACCACTAAATATCAGCAGCATGGAAAAAAACAATACCCCGCCTGTTTTTGAAAGACGTTCCCTGATTGCAGGGTTTTCCGGAAAC
>JALUYM010000050.1 GCA_027018745.1 Bacteroidales bacterium
GTTTTGCCCTATTCTTTCAATGTCTTTGTTTTCCAGTGGAATGGGGGCAGAGTCCGTATCGGGATACATGCGGTTGGCGCCGGGAAGGACGCGTTCGAAGATGGTCGTGCCATCGGGCAGTGATTTGCGGGTTTCCTTGGGAACTCCTTCGAAAGCCATACGGCAGCGTTCTTCAATGGTTTCCAATGCCGTGGGCATATCTGCTTCCGGTCCCCAAATAATGAGCCATCCGTCTTTTTCGTGAATGGCCAACTTTTCGGAAACCATTTCCCGGGCTTTTTTGGTAAGCGGCGATCGCAGTTCTTCGCTGTGTATCATGTTGGGCCGCTCGAGGCAGGCAATGACTTTCAGCCGGTCAGACAGTTCATGGGCAAACATTTTCCCGGGCTGGGTAAAATGGGAAAGGACCCCCTGAAAGAAGGGCAACCTGACAGCCATCACTTTTTCTGCTTTTTTCAACCGGCTGTATGGCAACAGCCCGGTAATGTCTGTATAGGATATTTTCCATGAATTTGCCTTTGTCCGCTGATGAAGAACATGCCTGATGTGTAACAGCGCCCATTGCCTGAAGACTTCGTTGTGGGTGAGTTCGGGAATCCATTTGGTGTGGGCAACACCTTTTATTTCGATCCTTGTACCGCCTTTGCAGCTAACGTTCACATCCTGTCGTGCTGCTCCTATGCCCGTACGGACTTTGCCGGTGCTTCGGTTCAGAAACCGGATGTAGTTGCAGGCTTCCCGGACCTCTTCCGGATTAACACAGTCGGGATAAGTAACCGTTTCGATAAGCGGCATGCCGAGGCGGTCAGTTTTGTATACCCTCCGGTGGCCGATATCGGAAATTTCACGGCAGGCATCTTCTTCAATACTCAGTTGGAGGAGGCGTATCTTTTTGTGCGGCAGCTCCAGTTCTCCCTCAATTCCAAGAATGGCTGTACGCTGAAATCCTGTGGGAATACTGCCGTCGAGATACTGCTTGCGGGTTATGTGTACTTCCCCCACAATGTTCAGTTTGCACAACATGGATATTTCCAGGGCCTGCTCCAGCGCTTCCCTGTTCATGGGAAAAGGAGGAGTATCATCAATTTCGTAGGTACAGGCATTTTCGTTGTTGATACGATAGACAATTTCTTTGCGGGTTTTAAATTCCATGAGCGCTGTACCATCATACTCGCCCATTTCACTTAACGTAGGCCGCATGTGGCGTATGATTTCAGCATCAAAATCATCATCGTCATTATAAATGCCGGCCGGACAATGGCAAAATAATTTCTCTTTGGTGAGCAACTGCTGATGAACTTCCAGACCAGACATGAAGCCAAGCCGGTCGTAGGTTTCCTGTGTTGCTTCTTTACGGGGGAGGTAGCCGGTTTGACGACGGCTCTCTTCATAATTCTCTTTTGGTGAAAAAGACATACAGGCTGTTTTTTGTAGGTTCAAATTTAGGAAAAGAAGTTTGAATTCATTCGGAAAGGTTGATGTTTTTTGGAAAATAAAGAAATGCCGTAAAAACATTCCCTGAAGATGGAAATGCACGGCAACAAATAATTTTTCCGGAAAATCTTTCGGAATAAATGAAAAATAGTAATTTTGCCTGCCTTGTTTATAAAAAGCAGGTCATCTCTCCGTAGCTCAGTTGGCAGAGCAGCTGACTCTTAATCAGCGGGTCGTAGGTTCGAGCCCTACCGGGGAGACAAAAAAGCCTTACGTTTATTTGTGATGCTTTTTTATTTTGCTAACGTTATTGGCAGAAGAGTATCCTAACATTTGTTTTCCTTTTTTATTATTTCGTTCAATTTTCTCTATCCCAATTATAAAATGTAAGACATTCACGCGCCAGTGATATAAATATATTCTCTTCTGTTCTGGTTTCGGCTCCTAACACAACTCTATCTTTCTTTTAACGAAAGTTTTATAAATTATTTTTCAACAATAAGAACAAAACCCCAAATAATATTGTAATATTGTACCTAATTATTCAAATCCTTTTAATATTGGGATTTTGTGTAATCGAATATTTAACTATTAATTTTTTAAAAAAGGAGGTTAAAATGGAATTACCAAAAGACGCGAAACGTGCGAAGGGATGGCTGATCTGGACATCTGTTGTGATGATAGCTGTCTTTCTCGGTCTTACATTTCAGTCTTATTTCTATGTCGTCAAGAAGGAGCCAAAAGTAACCAATGCTGTGGCAGCTGGCAACCGGGTTTTTCACGACAACAACTGTATGGATTGCCATACAATATTAGGTGATGGGTCCTATTATGCTGCCGATCTTACCAAAGTCATATCCAAACGGGGTCAGGGGTTTGTTCGTGCAGTACTTAAAGACCCACCCAAAATAACCCGCGACCTGTGGCCGGGGAAGTATAAACGTGTTATGCCCAATTTACATTTGACAAATCAGAATATAAATGACCTGATTGCATTTCTGACATGGATTGGCGAACTGGATACAAATGGTTGGCCTCCAGGGTCGAAAGTTCTTTCGTCAAAGGGAAAAGCGAAACCGGTGCAAGAGGGTACGACCTCTCCTATTTCGCTTATAAAGAAATTGAACTGTGGTGCCTGCCACACGATTCAGACAGAAGGCTTAAATACCGCTGGTGTAATTGGCCCCAACTTGTCCAATGAATCGGCAAGGAAAAGAGGTGTTGCCTGGTTGGTCAAACAAATTGGAAATCCAGCCGCTATTCCTGACAGCGAAGTCGCAAAAGGATACGAGGGCAAACAGATGCTTATGCCCGCTTTTAAAAATCAGTTAACGACTGATCAACTGAAATCTCTCGCAACATTTATCAATAATTTAAAGGAGGAAAAATAATGAGAACCTTTACTTTTCGTTCACAAAAAGTGGCATATTACTATTTTGCCGCTTCTGTACTTTTATTCTTATTGCAAATCATTTTTGGTTTGGCCACTGTTTCCCAATATGTTTGGCCTAGTCTTGCCTTAAACTGGATGCCGTTTAATGTCTCACGAAGTATCCATATCAATCTGCTTATCTTCTGGATGTTTCTGGCAATAATGGGCGCAACTTATTATATACTTATTGAAGAAGCTGGTAAGGAACTCTTCAGTACGAAGATCGCCATGTTCCAGCTCATTATATTTTGCGCTGCCGGTGTTGGCGCTATTGTCAGCTATTTCTTCCATTATTACGATGGGCAGGGACTGGAATATGTTGAAGCTGCCCCTGTTTTTGACTGGATGATTGTGGTAGCAGCCCTTTTGTGGCTTTACAACATCCTCAAGACACTGCATAAGGCACCAAAGAAAAGCCCGATAAACATGCTCCTCCTTATTACAACAATTGGCACAATACTAATGTATCTGCCAGGAATGCCTTATTTCAGAAATTTTGTTGTACAGGATTACCTGCGTTGGTGGGTCATACATTATTGGGTGGAAGCGACCTGGGAAATGTATGAGACCCTGTTTATCGGTTACTTAATCATCAAACTGTTCAAAGTGCCCAAAGAGAGGATGTACCGCTGGTTTTATATTGAGTTCTTCCTCATTCTTGCCAGTGGAATATTGGGAATGGGACACCATTATTTCTGGATAGGGACACCTCATTACTGGACATGGGTTGGTAGTATCTTCAGCGTGTTTGAAGCCATCCCACCGGTTGCCATGATGATTGACGGATTAATATATGCAAGAAAAGCAAAAACCAGGGCTAATAATTTACCTGCACTCTATTGGTTAATAGGCGGAACTATTGGCTCTTTCATCGGATTAACTATTTTGGGTGGCAGCATAACTTGGTTTTCTGTCAATTACTGGATGCATGGAACCGAAGTAACAGCAGCTCATGGCCACATGGCATTTTTCTCAGCGTTTGCAGCAATCTTTATTGCTTTCATTTATTATAGCCTTGAACAGCGCAAAGGTGAAGAAAACTTTAAGGATACTATCACGGATAAACAAAGATGGGCATGGGCTTTCTGGCTTATGAATATTGGAATGATTATGATGGTGCTGGCAATGGTGGTGCTTGGACTTATGCAAATTTCTATTTCCAGAGTTGCTGGTCAGGGTTACATAGCAGCACAGGTACACGAAATTGGATGGTTTGCCGTATGGTTTGTAACTGGTTTTGTTTTCTTTGCCGGCGTATTGTTTTATGCTTATGATTTCTTCGTCGCAATGAAAATGAAGGAGTAGTACATAATACAATTTGTTTATAAATACCTGTTGCACAAGCAATAGAAAAGCTCCCGAGAGTAAATATTCCCGGGAGCTTTTGTTGTTATCAGGACTTTATAAACCTCATATGATATTATTCAAATACTACTGATGCGTTAAAAATCTACATTAAATAAATTATACTGTTTTTTGACATTTTGATTGGCTTCTGATTCAGTGAGAAGTTCTTTTATCGGGGTTTTATCCAATGCTGATACTACACGTATTTGTGTTATTTCATAAATTGAAAGCGTGTTCTTAATCGAATGTTTGATATACGCAATAATCAGGTATGTGCAAATGGCAATCCAAATGTGGACGTTGACCACATTTTCAGAATGGCCCTAAAGTTTTTTTATGACAGTATCCACAAAACTGTGTTAACTTATTTTTTCTTTTTTATTCACCTTTTAAAGTTTCACTTTTCCGGCTATTTCTCCAGTACTTTTTTTAAGAAATCAACTTCCATTTGAAGTTGGCCTACTTTCTTAAACAGTACTTCTTTCTCTTTTTCATAACAACAAGTTTGCTGAATTTTTCTAACTTAACTCGCTCCAGTTTTTGGGAAGTATTATAGTTTCTCTTCAACGTTTAATACTGAGCCAAATAGCACAGGCTTTTGTGTGGGATTTGCCGTGAGTACCATGGCGTAAAGAAACGCTATCAACTACGAAGGCTCTTATGCCCTTTCTCAACCATAGAAGGGTTCGGAGCTAAACTGATATTTTTTGTCTCCTTTCAGGCTGGAAAAGACCTGAAAGAACTAATCCCCCGCGTCTCATTTATTGGCTGGGCAGCCCTGTGCCTGGCAGATTCTTTCTCCTATTCCTTCTTGGCATGATGACCTAAATCCATAAAAGCAATTTCGTTTTCAATATCATCACGCATGCTGCGGATAGTTTTTTGCGACAGCAGCCGGTAATAATTCCCTTTTATAATCTGATATTCTTTGTGGATGGGGCAGGGCTTTTCTTCGTTGCATTCATGCAAACCCAGTCCGCAGGTGTTGAAAAACTGTAACCCTTCCAGGGCATCGATGAGCGAAAGCAAGGATATCTCCATGTCTTTTTCCTCCATATAAAATCCCCCGTGGGGCCCTTTGGCCGACTGTATCAGGTTTCTTTTGGCCAGGTCCTGCATGATCTTTCCCAGGTAATGTTCGGGAAAGCCCAGGTCGGAAGCTATTTGCTTCAGCCCCAGCTTCTTTTCTTCCGAAGCGTGAAGCGACAAATAAATTATGGCTCGAATGGCATACTCAGTGGGTTTCGAGAAAAACATGGCTTTGCTCTTTAAAATCCTTCAATAGCCTGACGTCCTTCTTCGGTAATCATGTTGGGCGACCACATGGGCTCCCACACCAGTTCCACATCAATTTTAAAACCGGGATAATTCGATTGTAACACCACTTCCACATTTTGTAAAATGGTATCGCCCAGGGGGCAACCTCGTGTGGAGAGGGTCGTGACCACCTTAATGGTTCTCGCTTCTTCGTTGTAATCAATTTCGTACACAAGGCCCAGGTCGATAATGTTGACCCCGATTTCCGGGTCAATGACCGTTTTTAAAAGTTGGGCAATCTCTTTTTCTTTGTCGGTAAGTTTATGAATATCACTCATTTTCAATTATCTTTTCTTTGTGAAATATAATTTTAAAAACGTTATAGTTGTACAAAACAGCCGTAACAATGAACATGACTGCCGCCGATTGGATTAGCCAGACCTGACTGGCCAATTCACCCAGCATTAAAAAAGCAAAGGCAACGAAATAGGTTTGCATGTGTAATCTGGCCACACGGTCCGAATAAATCTCCTGTGGCAGCGGAATCTTCTGTTTTCCCACTTTGGCCGAGTATACCTTTAACCACACAATAAAAGGTACCGTTTTGTAGGTCTGTCCCATAATGAGTGCTGTAATAAATCCGAAAATAACGCTCATAATAAAGGCTATGTCTATATTCAATTGATAATCGCTGAGAAATTCCGGACTCACCATAGAAATGATTCCCAGCACCACGGTAATGGCCAACAGGATAAAAGCCGTTTTTGAAAGTTTCATTCCTGTGTCCAGGTTTTTACGGAAACGGTGCTTAAAAGCATACCGGATGTAAACCAGATAAGCCACAACTCCTGCTAGGATGGGCAAGGTCGAAAGCATGATGGCCCAAGGCTCGGGATAAAGGTAGTAAACCGTAACCAGAGCGACTACTCCGGCGTTTAGCAGATAATAAGTATATTTGAGAAGATGATCCTGAAGTTTGTGAATAATGAGAAACATGGGCATGAGCTTGCTGGATACACCTACAATCAGAAAAAGAAACCAGCCGGCAAGTCCTAATGTCAGGTGCATTTTTAACAGGTCAAGCACACTGGCGGGGATAAAGGGATGGGCAAAATCGATGATCATCAAAATGGCCAGAGAAACGGTCAGTACCAGGTAAATAATGCCGGTAACCACAAAGATGTTGCCCATATCCATGCGTTCCGACCGGAAGGCGCTTTTCAGGGCATTGAAAGCAAACAGCACAACAGCTGTCAGAATCAAGGTACCCGAAACCTCAAACCAAAACCAGTTTTGATGCAGTCCGAAACTGGCCTCCCAGAAATGGTATACCAAAATAAGCAGTCCCGAACCGAAAAGCCAAAAGGTGATCTTGGCCAGAATTTCGCTGTAAAGCTTCACCTCCATCACCACCGGAATAAGCTGATAAAGTGATCCGAAAATAATCATGGTAATAAAGCCCAGCACCATAAGGTGGGTCAGCGTGAGCATGTGGGAGTTCAGGTGGTAGGGGAGTACCAGTTGCGGAGCTGCGACTAGCATAACCACGGCCGCCAACAGGAACATGAGGGCCGAAAAAGCAAAATGGGGCAAAACCACCGAGGGCGAAGGCGCGTTTTTTGTGCTGAGTCCTGCCTGCATTATTTGTAGATTATGAGTTTCAGATTATTTTCGTCTACAGGCTTGGTTACCAGTTTAAAACCCCGATTTTCCAGTTCGGGCAATAAATATTGTGGCAGCCGTTTGTGATGAACATAAAGGGCTTCGCCATCCGAAAGTTTTTCCAGTTCTTCCAGTACTGTTACCATGGGCATGGGCATCTCCAGGTCGCGGACATCAATTTCTTTCATTTTTCCGTTGAAACGGGTTTCGATGTTTTCAAAAGTATCTGCTTCATCCGCTTTTTTCTCCTTGCTTGTTTCCTTTACGGCCGGAGCATTTGCTTTCTTCAGGTAGGTATGCACCACCCCTTGTTTGGGGCGTTCCGTATCGTAGACGTAACCTCTTTTTTTCAAAATATTTAAGATGGGAACCGGCTCAAAAGTATTGATGATGAGCAGTGTCTGGTCATCGTTCATGGTTTTGAGCGTTTTCATAATTTCATCAAAAGGATCAACGCCTCCTGCCAGGATAGGGCGTACATCCAGCTTTACAATATTTGATTTATCCATTATTTTATGATTTGATTTTTGTTCCGAAATATTTTTTTCTACAGGTTTTTCAAATTGAACAATATAGCCGCTGTCCTGCAGCTTTTTCAGGAAAGCTTCTGTGGTTACACCACCAATTTTGGCAGCATCGGCCACGCTGACACGCGAAGCAAGCATTTTGCACAGGATAGGGTTCTTTAACTTTCTGAAAAGCTTGTTGATGGAAGCAATCACATCAATCACTTTTTTATCGTGTTTTATAATCTTTGATATTTTCGTTTTCGCTGTTATGACCATCTTTTATATTTTAGACCCGCTGCAAAAATAAGCATTTTTTATAAAAAAGAGTAAAAGGTCTTTTATTATTTTATTTTTTTAGGTGGAATCTCTCCCGGAAACAACTATCAGCTGAATGAAAGGGAATTGTTGTACCATTTCCGCTTATACTTTTTTGCGTATGAAAGATTTTTTTCTTTCTTTGGTCTTTTCATTTTTGGGTTTTGTGTTGTTTGCTCAGACTCCCGAAAGATATTACGATGCGGTAGCTGGTTTGAAAGGAAAGACGCTAAAGGTAGCGCTTTATAACATAATTAAAGGGCAAACCACTTATCTTTACCAGCAGTTCGGGTACCGATGTATGGGATATTTTGAAGGAAACCGACCGTGACCCCGACAACCCCGATAATGTTATTTTTAGTTTTGGAAAATTAACGCATTACCAGTATTATCCAAAAATCCCTTACTCAAAAAGAGATTATTTTATAACCCGTTTACTTGGTAAGCTGCTTAATTTTTTCCTTTAACCGACTCAGCTTTTCCTGGTCAAAACCAATATCTACAAAAGCAATTTTCCCCTGTTTGTTGATGATATACATGGAAGGATAGCCATTTATTTTATACTGTAAATCAACTTCAGGTTTGGTCATGATAATATTGTAACTGATTTTCCTTTTGTGAAGAAAAGTCTTCAGATAGTTCAGGCTTCCGGGCTGATTGTCTACCGAATTGAGGCCGAAGAAAATAATCCCCTTGTCTTTGTATTCCGTGTAAAGTTTGGATAAAGCCGGAATGGCCCTGACACATGGCGGGCAATGGGTGTACCAGAAATCGATTAGAATAATCTTTTTGCCGATATAATCGGACAGCCTGAATGGTTGGTCCGTTGAATAAAATTTTCCGGTAAAAAGAGGGGCTTTATCGCCGACATGCAACATTTTTTCCAATCGGGCTGTTTCAGAAAAAGCTCCCTGTTTCTGCACCGGATTTTGTGCCAGGACTTTCTTTTCCTGCGTTCTCAGTCTGGCCTCGTCAAGGTTGTCGAAGGTAAAATCCGAGAAGAAAAGTTGTTCGGTATAGACATAACGGGGTTGCTTTGTTACCATTTCGGCCCACAGGGGAACCAGTATTTTTTTGTCTATCACAAATTCATATTTTTTGGCATTGTTTGGAAAAAGCATGACCATTTTGGCACAGGCTTTCCCCTGATAAGTGGTATCCGAAATGGTGGTTTTTGTTTTTGATACCAGTGTTTTCAGGCTTTTGGGTTTCAGAAAAATATCAATCCAGTCTACGGGGGAAATAAAAGCATCTTTATAATCCTTGTAAAGCAAAGTTGTTTTTTTCGGCGGAATGGCAAGGTAAAGGTTTCCGTTGTCATAAATCATGTTATAAGGCCGGTAATAGTCGTTGACCCATACATATCCTTTTCTAAGGCTGTCCTTTTTGTCGCGTATAACCCAAACTTCAAAAGGTGTAACAGTGGTATCGGGGGCATTGGAATAATTATACTTTTCAGTAACTTTAAAATGCATTGTTTTGTGTTTTTTTGTTTCTTTTACAATGCGGGAAACCAACTTATGGGCCGGTTTACGGCAACCTGTTCCTAAAAATAAGCCTCCTAAGGCAAGGAGCAATAATAATTTTTTCATTGGTTTAAACTTTTAAAGGTTAATATCTTATAATAAAATTTTGTTTCATAATACCGGAACGGAAAAAGACCAGACCAAACCAGAACAGGTCTATGCTAATGCTAATCCGGTCATCTTTTTTAATGGTATTCCAGGCAGCTTCCATGCCCGGTGACCAGTGGATATCGTCAAAAATAAACAATGTGTTTTCGCCTGCCAGCTTCACACATTGGCTAAAATAATCCAGGGTGGGTTCACGGCGGTGGTTTCCATCGAAAAAGACAAGATCAAGTTTGTCAAACTGCTTCAAAACCTTGGGAAGTGTTACTGCAAAATCGCCTACACTGATGTCGGTGTTTTTGATTTTCAGTTTTTTCAAATTGCCGGCAGCCACAGCGGCCAGGCGGGGGCACCCTTCCATGGTAATCATTTTACTTTCCGGAACGGGCATTTTCAGGTAAGCAGTGCTTATGCCGGCAGCTGTCCCGAATTCGAGCAGGGTTTGTGGCTGAAAGTACCGGCTGAGGCGAAACAGTAAACGTGCCCGGACTTTTCCCTGGGAACGGCGTTTTACAATGTCTCCCGTTTTTTGCAGGGTAGTAGTAAAAGGTTTGTTTTCTGCCCGTGCGCCAAAATCTACTGTTTCGATAACTGTTTTGTCTTTGCTGATATACTTTTTGTGTTTTTCTATTTGATGGTATTCGGGATACACGGTTTTGTCCCTCAAAACCTTTTCCACGAGATCGAAAACAAACGGAGAATGTATTTTGTATCTTGTTTTGGCTTTTGCCAGATAGCCAACATAACTTCCCGCTAACCGAAATTGATTTTTATTCATGTTTTCTTCAAATTCTGTCCTGCTATTGTGTTGTTTAGGCACAGATGGTTATGTCCGGAAATAGTTGTGGTGCCGGGCATATAATAGCGATCAAATTTTTCAGGCTTTAAGCAAAGCGTAACAACTATTCCCTGCAAATATACGAAGCAGTTGAAATTTTTGTCGGAAATCTTTTATCATTCAGAAAGAACCTGTTTTCATCTCTTGTATTTTTTCCATACTTTTGCGGGTAACTGACTAAAAAAGAAAACCCTATGCTTGCCAAAACATACGGTAGTGCCATCTATGGCATTGATGCCCTGATTATTACCATTGAAGTAAATGTGGGAAAAGGTTCCAAATTTTTTCTTGTGGGATTGCCGGATAATGCGGTAAAAGAGAGTCACGAAAGGATTTTGGCTGCCCTGGGCAATGTGGGAAAAAAATTCCCCAAACGGCGTGTGGTTATCAACATGGCACCTGCCGACATCAAAAAAGAGGGTTCTGCTTATGACCTGCCCATAGCTCTCGGACTTCTGGCAGCCTCTTCACAGCTCAGCAACGAACAATTGCACGAATATGTCGTCATGGGTGAACTGTCCCTCGACGGTACTATCAAACCTATAAAAGGAGCGTTGCCCATTGCCCTGGTCGCCAGGAATAGTAGTTTTAAAGGGGTCATTGTTCCCATGGAGAATGCTCCCGAAGCGGCCATTGTAAATGAAGTGGAAGTATATGGCGCCCATCATTTGCTGGAAGTGTGTGATTTTCTCGATGGCCGGCAGCCGTTGCAAAGGTTTACAGCCAACAGGGAAACGCTTTTTTTGGAAAACATTAACCGCTTTGATTTTGATTTTTCAGAAGTAAAAGGACAGGAAAACATAAAGCGTGCCCTGGAAATTGCTGCTGCAGGTGGGCATAATGTGATCATGATCGGTCCTCCCGGTTCAGGGAAAACCATGCTTGCCAAGCGAATTCCTTCTATTTTGCCCCCTATGTCGCTGGAGGAAGCCATTGAAACCACAAAAATTCATTCGGTAGCCGGATTGTTGAAAAAAAGCACATCGCTTATTCTCAACCGGCCTTTTCGTTCTCCGCATCATACCATTAGCGATGCCGGATTGGTAGGAGGAGGGCCTTATCCGCAACCGGGAGAAATTTCACTCGCACATAATGGTGTGCTGTTTTTGGATGAATTGCCCGAGTTCAAACGTACCGTGCTGGAAGTAATGCGACAACCTATGGAAGATCGTGTTGTCACCATTTCGCGGGCACGTATTACCGTGGAATATCCGGCCGGTTTCATGCTGGTGGCAGCCATGAATCCTTGTCCTTGTGGCTATTACAATCATCCGACCCGGGCTTGCGTTTGCTCACCGGGTGCAGTAAAAAGGTACCTTAACCGTATTTCCGGGCCCTTGTTCGACCGGATCGATTTGCATGTGGAAGTGGTTCCGGTGCCTTTTAAAGACCTGTCAGATGTCCAACCGGGAGAACCCAGTGCCGTCATCAGAAAAAGGGTGGTGGAGGCGCGTAAAATTCAGGAAAAACGATTTAAAAACAATACAAAAGTGTTCAGCAATGCCCAAATGACCCGTAACGACCTGAACCGTTTTTGTAAACTTGATGAAACTTCCCGCCAGTTGTTGAAAACAGCCATGGAAAAATTAAGCTTATCTGCCCGGGCTTACGACCGTATCATCAAAGTGGCCCGTACCATTGCCGATCTGGAAAAAAGCGGTGATATCCAACCGTCCCATCTCGCAGAAGCCATTCAATACCGCAGCCTCGACCGCGATTCGTGGGGCGAGTGATTTCCTAAAAGGGAAAATTGAGGTATCAATCGGATGATAATTGATTTTGGAATCAATTATCAGGTTAATATGTTGTGGTCATATCATTGGGGACGACAATAATAAAATCAGCCCGGTTAAGGTTTTTGCGTGCAAGTGTGTCAATGTCTTTTTGCTCTACGGTGGAAATGGTAACGATTTTCAATCCGGGTTTGTATTTGTTTAAATACCAGACAATACCCTGGTGGAAATCGGAATGATAAGCTCCTTCGTAGTGTATAAAAAGCTTTCCGTTACCGGCATATTTTGCAATGGAAGCGGCCATGGTAGCATCTTTTATTGCCTGGGCTTTTGGAAAATTAGGATTGCCGTGTCCCATGAGTTTCATTTGTGTCAGCATGTCTTTATAACATTTCAGTTGCGGGTCGTAAGGGATGGGCAGAGGGGCAATATAAGATTTGGCTTCGGCACTTAATGAGTCCAGGGCCTTAAACCCATGATGGTAAACAATACCTGCATAGCGACGTGGAATGTTGGTGGCAATGAAAGGAATGTGGTGTTTTTTGGCAAACTCTACCAAAGGTTTATAATCGGTTTTGTAATTGGGCCACAACCGGGCCTCCTGTTCAAAATAGGTTTTGGTAATTTCTCCTTTCAGGTATTCGTTCAACATCAGTTGATTATCGCGTTCGAACATCTCAGCGCCTTCAATAATTTTACCACCACGTGCTTTGTATAAACTTTTGGTGACTTCAAGTTCCAGCCAGTGGGCAATGGGATTGTTGTGCAATTCTCCAAAAAAGACCACATCCGCCGTTTTGGCAGCATTGATCATTTTTTGGTATTTCACCAATTTTCCTTTGGCATTGAAAAGATGGTAAGCCGGTTTATCGCTTTTGAAAGCGGTAAGGACCAAAAAAATGCCGGCAACAAGCAATAATTTTTTCATAAAGTCGGTTTATTTTTTCTTTAGTTTTTCTTCGTAAAAGGTTAAGGGAAGCAGGTTTTCAATTCCTTCTGTCATGTTCACCGGCCCGGATTCTCCCTGCATAAGGATTTTAATTTTGCTTTGCTGCCGGTTTTCCGTTTCGGCAATGACCTGGCGGCATGTTCCACAGGGAGAAATCGGTTTATCGAGGATGAAATGGTCTGCAAAAGCAGCAATGGCCAGGGTTTTAACTTTTACTCCCGGATATTTGGAATTGGCATAAAATAAGGCCACCCGTTCGGCACACAACCCCGCCGGATAAGCGGCATTTTCCTGATTTGAACCACATATAATTTCCCCGTTTTCAAGCAGAACGGCTGCTCCCACATGAAATTCAGAATAAGGGGCGTAAGATTTTGCGGCGCTTTCGGCAGCCTGTTGCAACAGGGTTTGTTCTTCTCCCGGCAGCTCCGATGCACCGTTAAACTCTGTAATGTGTACTTTGATTTCTTTTGTGTTCATAACCCTTTCAAAATTTAGTGCTAAAATAAAAAAAATAACGGTTTTCCCCGCTGCCGTACCTGAAAGCAAATGACAGGTATCTTAAATAAGATTTAATTTTCTTTTCCGGAAAGCAAAGATTTCACGGATTTTTCTTTTCCGAACATGAGCAATGAAAGAAAAAAAGCAAACAAAGTTATGCCGGCATGGGTTTCCATGGTATCATCAGAGAGCATGGACAAGAGCATGATGGCATAAAAGACCACAAAAAAATAATCGTCGAAACTGTGTGTTTTCAAAGGGGGATAGACCAGTGCAAACAGAAAATAAAGAAACCCGAAGATGCCAAAAGCACCGAAAATATCCAGGTATTGGTTATGGGCGATGAAACCGCAATATTTGTCCATGCCCGAATGCGATAACCTGTATTGTTCGCACAAGGATCCGATCAGGTCGCCGGTACCCACGCCTGTCCAGAAATTATTTCTAATAACGCGTATGGCTGCTTTTATAAATTCATACCGTTGAAAAACCGAGCTGCCTTCCACTTTTCCGGTTTTTTTATACACCTCCCAGCCCTTTTCGATTATGAGCAACCGGCTGAAAAGTCCCGGATGTTCCACGTAGTTTATGTTGGCAATACCGTTCTCAATATTCTCGATATCCTTGTTGCTCAGCTGTGCTACACCGGCAGAATCTTTATGTATACCTTTGGAGGTCATGTATCTGATGAGTGTTGTTTCCAACGGGTTACCGTTTTTGTCCAGGCTGTCAAACGGAATGGTGCCACGTTTGTTCCAGGCTTTTTTTAACTCAGGGATACAAAGAAAAGCTCCGACATAACGGCCGTTTTCAATGCCAAAATGGGTGGTGTCGAAGGTATAGGTATGTCCTTGCGCAGTGTGTCCGCGCAGGTTTTTTAATGCGGTTGCCGGTACGTGGGTAGTCCGGTAAATTTCTTTTTTCAGATAAAAATAAATGCTGGCAGGAACTAAAAAAAACACAGCCAGAAGAGATATCTTTGTCCACAGTTTTTTGGTTTGAAAACCAGTGTATACCAGTATGCCCAGGGAGATCAAAATCAATATTCCCAATGAGGTGACCGATTCCATTTTTATCAGGAACCAGACGAACCAAATAATCAGGAAGCCAAAAAAAATCTTTTGTTTTGAGGAAAAATAACGCTCTTTTATGATGAAATAACCCAAACAGAGTATCCCGAAAGTAATGTTTAAGCCAAATCGCACCGGGGAAATAAATGGTGAAAACTGCCTGACATCCGAATAATTACCCGATATCATTTTGAAACTTCCGATGAGGGTTCCTGCTACCAGGGCGGCCACATAAAAAAGCATGAGTTTTCTGAAGTCGCTCTTGTTGAGGGGTTTCATGGCAGGAAAAACCAGTGGGAAAAGCAAGAGGGGCAATTTTATCCGCAACGAGGCCGTGGCAATGGGAAAGTTGCCCGTAAACACCATGCCGGCCAATCCCAGTGCATAAATCGAGGCGAAGATAACAGCAGCCTTGTTTCGGAGAAAAATCCCCGTTTTTTCCTTGATGCTTTCTTTGGCCAGCATCAACAAATATTTTATGAAAATAAATGATCCCCTGAAAGCTCCTTTTTGCTTAAAAAACCGGACAGCTACACTTATCTGGAAATCAGACCATAGCCACAATGCAAGAAGCATAAAGGAACCGATGGTCATACCGCTCAGTGAGAGAGGTAAGCTCACAACAATAAAAATCAGTATTCCCAGGAAAACCTGCCGGAAAATATTATTTGTCATGCCATTTGCCCCTTATAACAAACGGCGCAAGATAGGTATTATTTCTTTTCCTTTTTTGTTTTCGGGCCTGCCAGGATCGAATAGTACAATGCTTTGTTGTTCAACACTGATATCGCTTTCTTGACTTCTTTATCATTGATGAGCGAAGAAGCTGTTCTGCCTTTTTGGAAATAATAACGGGTAGCAATTTCCACACGAAGCATTTCTTTTATTTCATTTTTATGCTTGTTAAGGTCGTTTTTCTTATCTGCTTCCAGTTCTTTTTGCAGGGTGTCGAGGGTTGGCGCCAGCGCCTTGTAATAATTTTCTCGTTTAGCGCTTTTTTCCAATTGCTTAATCAGCATACCTGTTTCTGTTTTATAGCTAAACCCTTTTTTAAGGACAAATTTTTTGAACTGATTAAAGGTGGAATCGCTTATGCGAAATTTCTGTGGCGGGGCAATGGTTTTGTGATGCAGGCAAAACTCGTTGGCAAAGTCGAAGATATAGTTTTGTGCATACAGGTCTGCTGAAACCTGGCTGAAAACTTCCGGTTTCATAATGATATCCGGCTTAATTCCTCCGCCATCACGGACAATACGACCATCTGCCGTTTTGAATTTATGGGTCAGCGAATCGGGAACACGTTGCGGTTTACCGTTTAAATAATTGATGGCCTGAATGCACCGTCCGCTGGGAATATAATATTTTGCAATGGTAATTTTTATTTTTCCTCCGTAAGGCAGGGGAACAGTGTTTTGTACCAGCCCTTTACCAAAAGTCCGTTGCCCGATAATCACTCCCCGGTCAAGATCCTGCATAGACCCCGAAACGATTTCCGAAGCAGAGGCGGTGTTGCCGTTGACCAGAATGGCCAGGGGGATTTTGCGGTCTATTGCCGGCCCCGGAGTTTTGTATACCATGTCGTTAGAGGCGAGCTTGCCTTTGGTGGTGACGATAGTCTGTCCTTTTTTAACGAATATGTTGGCAATTTTTACAGCTTCGTTCAGCAAACCGCCACCGTTGTTCCGTAAATCGAGTATGACACCTTTTATATCGTAATGATTCTTCAGGTCAAGAAAAGCGTTACGTACATGATTGGCGGCATTAGGACTGAACTGTGTCAGGCGGATATAACCGATGTCGCCACCTACCACACCGTAATAAGGAACATTGGGAATGGTAATCTGCTCCCTTGTGATGGTGAGTGTTGTGTCTTTTTTAGAGCCGAAATGCCTGATGGTGAGTTTAAATTTCGATCCGGGTTCTCCTTTTAGTAACTTACTGACTTCGAGCGAAGACATGCCTTTGGCCGGTTTGCCGTTAATGGCAATAATCTTGTCACCTGCTTTTAATCCTGCTTTTTGTGCCGGAAAGCCCTGATAAGGTTCTGTAATAACTACGTAATCTCCTTGTTTTTGAATGGTAGAACCAATCCCGCCATATATCCCACTGAGCATAAGTTTGAAATTGGCCATGCTTTTTTGCGGGACGTAAATAGTGTAAGGGTCTAAAGTTGCCAGCATATCATCAATAGCTGTTTGGGTCAGTTTCACGGGATGAATGGTATCCACATAATTCAAATTGAGCTGATTCATTACATTGGAGAAAATCTCAATACTTTTGGCAACTTTAAAGTTGTTGCTTTCCTGAGCTTTCAGCCCAACCATGGCCATCAATAAAAGGCCTAGTAAAAAAATATGTTTTTTTATCATGATCAAAAAATTTTATTAGGGAACGGGATCGTAACCACTGCCCCCCCAGGGATTACACGAAAGTACTCTTTTCAGGGCCATCCAACCACCTTTGAACGGGCCGTATTTCTTAATGGCTTCCACACTATATACTGAACAGGTTGGTGTATAACGACACGAACGCCCGATATAAGGCGACAAAGTGTATTGATAGATCCTGATGAGAAGGATAAAAAATTTACCGAGGAGCTTGCTCATAATTTTTCTGTAATTGTTGCAAAATTAGGATAATTTTTCTTTCAACTTCTACATAGTCCATGTGGTCTTTGGCTGTGTATATTAATCCAATAAGAAACGGATTCCGGCAAGGGCCTTTTTGTCCCGACGGACACAAAACGACCTTATTACGCCGATAAGCTTCACGTACCAGCCTTTTGATTCTGTTCCGGTCTACCGCCCTGTTAAAATTTCTTTTGGGTACCGAAATCAAAATTTTGGCCGGATAGGGGGCTGTTGTGTCAAGCTGCTGATAAAACACCTTAAAAGGGAAAACAAAAAACGATTTCCCATACCTGAAAAGCTGATCCATCAGTTTTTTCTCATACAACCGTTCTTCTTTGGTGAAAGTCTGTTTCAATTTTGTTTGCTTTTCTACTGCAAAGGTAAGCCGAAATGTTCAATTCCTTTTCTTTGACTACGTTTTTGTAATCAATTTTAAAATTATTTAACGATAGGGTTCTGTTGTACGAGCAGAAAAAGTCGTTATTGCCCTGTTTCCAATATTTTTAGTAAATTAGCAGGCAATCGTATTTTACATTGCAATTGTGTTGTAATTTTGTACTGCAACCAAAGTTTGTGAACCATGAAAACATTAATTGTAGCTTTTGACTTTTCAAAGAATGCCATCCATGCTTTGGATTATGCTTTGGTTTATGCTAAAAAGCTGGACGCCACTGTATATCTGGTATGGGTCGACAATTCCCATCCTGCCGACAGTCTTATCCATACCATTGATGAAGACTTGCGCATTGAAAAGAAAAATTACCTGGCAAATATTATTGACGACTATACCGCCCGTCATAAAGATATTTCTTTTGATATGTATCTCGGAAAAGGTAAAATTTATCAGGAGATTGGGAAAATAGCCCGCCGGTTAAAGGCAGAGCTTATTTTTACGGGCACGCATGGTGTGACCGGTTTTGAAGAGTATTGGATTGGCAGTAATGCTTACCGTATTACCACTACTGCACCTTGCCCGGTGGTGACTGTCAATTATTCTTACGAAATTACGGATGGTGTTTCACAGATACTGTTGCCTTTGGACAGTTCTTTGGAAACCAATGAAAAATTGCCGTTTACGGCGGATCTTGCCGAGCGCTTTGGCGCCATATTGCATTTGCTCAAAGTGTACAATACGCCATTGAGTATTATTCGCAACCGGCTTGACGGTTTTGCCAGGGAGGCAATCCGGTTTCTTAAGGACCACAAGGTGAACTTTGAAGTGGCGGAAGTGGAGTCGACCAATGTGGTTTCGGGAATTTTAAACTATGCAGATAAAAAGAAAGCAGACCTGATAGCCATTATGACCGAGCAGGGAAATGCTTCGGCCAACCGGTTTCTCGGCCCTTATGCCCAACAACTCATCAACAACGCCAAAATACCGGTAATGAGCCTGCGTTCAAAAGATTATGAAGGAAGTGAAGAAATATAAAACTGTTGAAAAAAAGATGAAAAGCAAATACAGAAAAATTACGGTTGTTTTGCTGGTGTTGCTTATGGCTACAGGCCGGCTTTTTGCACAAGATTCCCTGCGGGTGGTCCGGACCGTGCGGAATGATTTTATAGGGGATGCCCGTATTGATACTTTGTTGCAAATGCACATCCTGCAAAATGAGAAATTCCCGGTTATTCCCGGTTACAGGATACAAATCTATAAAGAGTCGGGAAATGCGGCACTGCAGGAAGCGCTGACTATTCGCGATAAATTTGAACAGAGATTTCATGTTCCGGCGTATATCACCTTTAATGAGCCCTATTACAGGGTGCGCGTGGGAGATTTCAGGACCCGGCTCGATGCTATCCGGTTTCTGGAAAAAATAAAAAGGGTTTATCCGTTGGCATGGGAAATTAAGGATGATATCCAAATTCCAAAATAGTTAAACCCCTTAAAACCAGATATCATGAGTAAAAAAATCGTTGTTGGTATTGATTTTTCAGATTGTTCCCTGAATGCATTGGAACATGCTGTGATTATTGCCCGTAAAGCACACGCCGGTATTACCATGGTCTGGGCCAATCATCTGGACTATTCCAAAGAAATATTTTCGGTAGAACCGGAAAATATTCGCACTGAAGTGCAAAAACGTTTTGATGAACTGGTGAAAAAATATCGCCTGCAACTGGCGGCAGACTGCGATATTGATTACCGCATGGAAAAAGGCAAAGTTTATAAAGTGATTTGTCAGGTGGTGAAAGAAGTCAATGCCTTTCTTCTGGTTATCGGAACACATGGCTCATCAGGATTTGAGGAATTCTGGATCGGAAGTAATGCCAACCGGATCGTGTCTGCCAGCAAAATTCCCATCATTACCATCAGGGCCGGTGTTGATTCAAACAAGGAACTGAAGACCATCGTTATGCCACTCGACAGTACCAAAATAACCCGGCAGAAACTTCCGATAACAGCATTGATTGCAAAATATTTCGATGCGGAAATCCACATTGTCGGCGTTTATACCGCCACTGCCGACAACATTCGTTATCGTGTGCAAAATTATGTGAACCAGTCGGAAACCTATCTGAAAGAAAACGGTATTCGTTACCGGTCTGTGTTTCTTGAAGCCGGCAATATTACCGATACTGTTTTGGAATATGCCAAAAAAGTCAATGCCAACCTGATTTCTATTATGACCGAGCAGGAGACTTCTACTGCTAACCTCTGGCTGGGTCCTTACGCAGCACAAATGGTGAACCATTCCTCTATTCCGGTATTGAGCGTTCACATGGAGAATACCGGTTATATCGTTTAAAGACCCTTACAGAAGTTTGAAAGCAACCTTTTAATGTGTTAACTCATTTCCGTTTTTATCAAGGAAATGAAACTCCAGCATATGATAGTTTTTCATTTCTTTCACTTTTACCCAGTGTTTGTATTCTAAAAACCATTTCAAACGTTTTGAAATGATGCCATGGAGAAGATAGGTGTAGATGAAAGGATGAACACCGAGGGTCAGGTTTTTCTCATTTTGGTCGAGTAACAGGTATTCGAGGTTGTTTTCAATATCATCAATGACGCTGATACTCGATTTGATTTGACCGGTTCCGTTGCATACGGGACATTTTTCCATAACGGATACCGACATCTCGGGACGTACACGTTGCCGTGTTATCTGGATAAGGCCGAATTTTGAAGGGGGCAGAATAGTATGTTTTGCCCTGTCTTTGGCCATTTCCTCTTTCAGGTGTTCGAAGAGCGTTCTTCTGTTTTTGGCATCGTGCATGTCAATAAAATCGACAACGATAATACCCCCCATATCGCGTAAGCGCAACTGACGGGCAATTTCGGAAGCAGCTTCTATGTTGGTGGCCAGGGCATTTTGCTCCTGTGAGTTGTTCTTGTTTACCCGGTGTCCGCTGTTAACATCAATGACGTGCAGAGCTTCGGTATGTTCTATGATGAGATAAACGCCACTTTTTATGGTAACGTTTTTACCAAATGAATTTCTTATTTGTTTATCGACATGGAAATGCTCGAATATGGGCTCGCGTCCCTTGTAAAGTTTTACAATGTCTTTTTTATCAGGCGCGATCTGT
>JALUYM010000051.1 GCA_027018745.1 Bacteroidales bacterium
TAAGAAGTATGATGAGTAGTTTTTTCATATCGTTATTTCGTTTTTATCTTATACTCCCCTGTGCTCTTCAGGATCCTGTGCTCTTCGGGATTTGCAATCCCGAAGTTAAAGGGCTGCAAGATTTTCAATCTGGTTGTCTTCATATTTTTGTTTATATCGGATTATAAATTCTTGGTATCTTTACATTCGGATTTGCAATCCGAATGAGCTGAAATAAAATAACTTACGCTCTTCGGGATTTGCAATCCCGAAGTTAAAGGGCTGTAAGATTTCCAATCTGGTTACCTCCATTTTTATGTCGTCAAATTAAACAATAACAATATTCACCAATCCTTTTTCGCCGGCGTAATCTTTCGCCGAGCTGTAAAGATACTCCTCCGGCTCCGCCACAATTTCCGCTTTTACCGGATTGTTGTGAATGTAATCCAGTTTCTGCTCCAAAAAATGTGTCGTATGAATTTCCTTGGCTTCATTACCATCCTGCCAAAACTTATAATCCTGTGGCTTTTTTAATATCTTTCCTGCAAATTTAAATTCATTCAACAGCCATTTTTTCCGGCTCTCCTGTGGATTGTCAATGATTTCTTTGATAATGGCTTTGCTGGTGAATTTCTTGAAATCGCGAAGGATATCCGATAAATGGAAGCCTTCCTCCGCTTCTGCCAATAAATGGAGGTGATTGCTCATCAAACACCAACCCAAGACAACCAGCCCTTTATGCTGAATATTGTATTGCAAAGCATCAACAATAATGTGTTTGTAAACAGGACGTGTAAAAACATCTATCCAGTTCACTACCGTCAGGGTCAGAAAATACATGTAACCATCTGTGATTTTGTTTTTTATGCCCATAGTTTTGTTTTTTCAGGATTGCAAATCCTTGAGCCCGTTACATTCGGATTACAAATCCGAATGAGCTAAAATAATATAACTCAGCATGCTCTTCGGGATTTGTAATCCCGAAGTTAAAGGGCTGTAAGATTTTTAATCTGGTTGTCTTCATATTTTTTGTTTGTACCGGATTATAAATCCTTGGTTTCTTTAACATTCGGATTGCAAATCCGAATGAGCGGTAGCGGCAGAATGAGCTGCAGCTATGGCAGATACCGAACAACACTATCTCCCCTCAAACGTTTCATCGCCGATAATTTTGCCATCATCAATAGTGACAATGCGGTGGGCTTTGTCCATCACACGTTGGTCGTGGGTGGCAAAAATGAATGTGGAATGGTATTTCCGGTTCATTTCCGCCATGATCTCTAACAACTCGTTGGTGGAACGTGAATCGAGGTTGGCCGTGGGTTCATCGGCTATAATGAACCGTGGCTTCGATGCCAGTGCCCTTGCTACCGCTACACGTTGTTGTTGTCCCCCCGAAAGCTGCCCGGGTTTGTGATCGGCTTTGTCGGCAATGCCCACGGCTTCTAAAAGTTCCATGGCTTTTTTTGACCGTTCTTTTTTGGGAATTTTTTGTAACTCCATGATGAACTCAGTGTTTTCTTTTGCCGTTAACACAGGGATCAGATTGTATGCCTGAAACACAAAACCAATGTTGTGCAGACGGAAGTCGATCAACTGACGCGAACCAAGTGTTTTCAGATTGGTATTTTCTATCAGTATATCTCCTTTGGTAGGCAAATCCAGTCCGCCGAGGATATTCAGCAGCGTGGTTTTACCGGAACCCGATGGCCCCACGATGGCTGTGAATTCACCTTCTTCTATTTTCAGGTCTACACCGTTCAGCGCATTGACCGGAACTTTGGTTTCCTGATAAGTCTTATAAATGCCTGTTGCTTCGATAATGCTCATTATATTTTGATTTTGAATATTTACTGAATGTCTCTGATTGCTGTTGCCGGTTGTAATTTTAATGCTTTTAATGCCGGTGAGATACTGGACATGACGGCTACCACAACAACCAAAATAATACTGGTTATATAAAAATTGGTGTTCACACGGAAAAATATGCGTGAACTGTATCCGATATAATTCAATCCCCTTGCTACGCTGGAAAGCTCGAAGCCATATGTGGCATAATGGTTTATGATAAAAATGCTGATAATGAGGCCTAAAACGGCACCCACCACAGACAGGAAAATGGTTTCCAGCATAATCAGGGAAAAGATTTTTCGTTTGTTCATGCCCAGCGCCATGAGCATACCAATCTCACGGGTACGTTCCATGACTGCCATCAGCATGGTATTGATAATAGCAAAAGCCAGGGCAGCGAGAATGATCACTAAAAAAATATAGGAAAAGTAATTCATCATGGCGATCATGGATTTCAGCAGAGGCTGTATCTGGTCCCAGCTTTGTATAACGATTTGTTTGCTGTTGATTTCTTTTTGGAAAATGTGTTGCAGCTTTTTCATGACAACAGGGGTTTGCCTGTTAGCTTTCAAACGGATGGCAATCTCATCTCCGCTCTTCACCGGGTAACCAATCAGGGCTGAAAGATCTTTTTTCCTGACAAAGACATTGGCTTCATCAAAGCGGTCGTTGGCGGTTTTGTAGATGCCTGTAATCTGAAAAGCGCCGCTGGTGATGGTTCCGGTGGAATCGGTTACGGTGACGATCAATTTGTCCCCCAGATCAAGGTTTAGTTTATGTGCCAGCTTTTGTCCCAGGATTGCGGGTATTTTGTCTTTGGAAGAAAGGTATTTCCCCTGGATAATATGCTTGTACAGATCGCTGACTTTTCGTTCTGCTGCCGGATTCACACCATATAATGTAATTCCGGCCCCTGCATTGGCCGAAGCGGCCATGGCTTGTATGCGCATGCGCAGGCTGACACCTTTGACCTGCGGGATAGATTCTATTTTTCTCATTGTGTGTCCGGCATGAGGAATTTGATATTGAATTTCACCGTTCAGCAGAAAAGAAGGGTTATGAACCTGTATGTCGGAAACCTCGTTGGCAATGGCTGAATTGACCCGCTGATCTGTCATTCCCGACATAAAGCCATCGGATACCACAGCACCGATAATGCCTACAGCAATTGAGGTAAAAATAACCGTGCTGCGCAATTTGTTTCTCCAAAGGTTTCTCCATGCAATGGCTGTTAACATAATTTTTTAATTTAGTGCCTGAAAGCTTTTAGAACATTAAATTTGGATAAATATATGATGGGGTAAAGTGCGGATAAAAGAGAAAGGACGAGTATAATAATTGTCTGACTGAGAAAAATATGCGCTTTGATGGAAAAAGGCAGCACCGGCGCAATATTGAATTGAAGATACATTTTGGCCATTTCGCCGGTGATAGGAATGGGATGAAAATGCAAATAATAAATGATAGGCGAAGCCAGTATAAGGCCTATAACAATACCGATAACCGAAATGATAAAGGTCTCAAAAATACTTACCCATACCAGCTTTTCCCGTTCCATACCTATGGAGACCATAATGGCATATTGCCTGCGCTTTTCCATGGTCATCATCAAAACTGTGCTGAAAATGCCGAAGGCTGCTATAATGTATAAAATCAATAGCATAATCTGGCCCGAAACATTATCTGCCTTTATGGTTTGCAAAATATCGGAAAGCATTGTTTTCCATGTTATCACTTCATAATTCGGACCTATTCTGTGTTCCGTCTCTGTTTTTACTGTTTGGAGCTGCCCGGGGTCTTTTATAAAAACAGACAGACTGGTCAACAATCCGGGTTGGTATGGGTAAACAAAATTTTGGGCTGTTTTGAGGTTCATATAAACGATCTCGCTGTTCATTTCAATGGAAGGAAGGTGAAAAATACCTGCTACCCGGTAAATGCCGTATGCAGTAATACCCCGGTAACCCTGACCGAGCAGTACAAGGGTATCTCCCACGTGCATTTTCAGAAACTCAGCCAGTTTATCGCCAAGCAATACTTCATTTTTGTTTGGATTGAGGTACTTGCCCCTGATAATTTTATTTGAAAGATGATTTTGTTTGTTGTAAACAGCGGCATCTATTCCCGAAATGAGTACCCCTTTGGTTTGTTTTTTGTAAGAAGCCAGCGAAAAAGTTTGCAAACCGGGAAGTATGGATTTTATTTCTTTGATACCATGCAGGGTTTCACCCAACTTTTTTCGGTAAAAAAAAGCCCGGTCGATGCTTTGATTTGCCCAGTAACCGGTGTCGTGGACTTGCAAATCACCTGTTTGGTTTACGCCAGCCCGGATCATTTGTTCGTAAGAGCCGAATTGCATGGAGCGCATGATAAGTGCCAGAAACAAGGCCAACACCACAGCTGAGGCTGTCAAAATGGTCCGTCGACGGTTTCTCCACAAATTCCGCCAGGCTATCTTTATTAATGTTTTCATTATTTGTTTGTTAAAAGCTTTGTGGCCTGATATTCCTCATGTTCTGAATAGAGAAAAAGTTTTGTTTGATTCCTTTTACATTAAACTCCTGATGCAGGATATCGATGATGGTTTTGTGCCCTTTTTTAGTGTTTGATATCATCTCCAAATGGGAAGGAAGCAGCCTGCCGCCTAATATTTTGATTTGCGATGCCGTTTCCGTTTTTACCAGTTTGCCATGGGTGTCAAAATATTCCACTTTCATGGTAATAAGGTTTTTTTTGATGATCCACATTTTTATTTTTCCCCATACCACGGCAGCATCAGGCAGCGGGTCAAGATTAATGACGGCGCAGTTGTAACCCTCCAATTTCTCGCTTCCTGCAAAGGTGTGTTTGTAATCGGTTACTATGCTGTTTTGTTTCATCAGATCGTTGTTGGTAAAATCTGAACCCATCCACGACTGCATCATCATGGAAGGCGGAATTTTGATCAGCCTATTGATGGCCGGGATAAAATTCCACATGTTTTTCTTTGATTTCAGGAATACTTCCCCTTTGTCCCTTGTGGGTTGTGTGATCAGTGTCAGGTAATAATTATCGCCCATGGACCAGTTTTGCATTTTGATACTGCGTTGCCATGTGGGTCGGACAATGGTCATAGACATGACACTGAAACTGCTTTTTCCTAAAAACAGGTTGTATGATTTGTTGACCATCTCTTTGGCAGTCAGTTGCTGTGCATAGGTTTTGTTGCCCGTCAAGGCCAGCAGCACCAAAAGAAAAATAAACGGCAATGTTTTTTTCATAATATTCGGGTTAAATAAATTTTTCAATAATCAGGTTTTTAATAGCTTCCAGCGGATATTCTTCCGGCCCCAGCATATAATCTATGGTTACCCCGTCAAGAATGGCTCCTACCAGCAGGCTGTGTACTTCGGGATTTTTCACGTTGTTTTGGGCATAATACTTTGTTAAAGCGGTGAGAAACGGGGTGATGACGTCGAATATTTCTTCCTTTACCAAAGCAATGACAGCCGGCTGTGTAATGACTGATATGTATAAGTTCCAATAAGAAATTTCTTTTTGCAGTAAGTCAAAATTTTTGTTAATCAATTCAATAAACCGTTCCCGCGTAATTTCCTTGTTAAAGTTAAAATCAAGCTTGTCCAGCATTTGACGAAAACCTTTAACCACGATATCTTTTACCAGCGCCTCTTTGTTGGTAAAGTAGTTGTAGAGAAGGCCTTTCGATACTCCTGCCTTTTGGGCAATGCGGCTAATGCTGACCCTGGAGAACCCATTTTCGGCAAAAAGCTGCATGGCCGCATCTTCAATGGCTGCCTTGCGGTCGTGCCTGATTTGTTTGTACTGTGCTTTTGTTTTCGGGCTCATATTTATGAAGTTTCATTCGTAATACTGAAGCCTTGTTCAGTATCTTGAATATAATGTCAATGTTTTGACTAAACGTTCGGTCAAAAATAGATAAAAAAATAATGCAAAGTGAAAATAGGGAGAAATTTTTTGGGGAGATATTAGTCTTTTATAGATTCTTCTCTGCTTTAGGAGATCAGGATAACAAAATGAGGGGATTTATTGAAACAAAAAGGCGCAAGCCAATGCTTACGCCAGGGACGAAAATAAATAGTTGAAAAAAACTTATTCCCCTTTCACCATTTTTTCGACAGACTTGTAAAACAGTTCCGGGTTTTTTGAGGGCAAAAAAAGATGTTTTCCTCCTTTTAACTGAAACAAAAGTCCCTGTACCGGATGGGCAGTACTTTCTTTTCTTGTTTCCACAGAAAATCTTTTGAGTTTTTGTCTTTCGATATGGTATTTGAAAATTCCCAACGGCAACATTTTATACTGAATTTCCCTGTTGTTCACCAATATCCTGATTTTCATAAAAAACAATACCACTGTGGGAAGGGTGAGTAACAGCGAGAGGACAACCAATCCCGTGTTGGTTACCGGCCGGGGGCCGAAGGGTTTGCCCAGAAAAAGCTGTCGGTAAATAATGGCGGAGAAAAAGATGACCTCAAACAAAAGCAACAGGCGTATCCAAAACCGGCTGACAGGTTGTGTTTCATTAAAGTAAATGATTTTCTCTCTTTTTTTCTTCATTAAAACCGGATTAAATTGGCATAACAAATATATTTATATCTTTGCATTTGTCAACTGAAAAGCAAAATTTGATGGAAGTAGAATACGTTATACTCGTTACGAAGGACGATAAACCGCTGGGAACCATGGAAAAAATGGAGGCGCACGAAAAAGCGGTTTTGCACCGGGCCTTTTCTGTTTTTATTTTTAACTCCAAAGGGGAGCTTATGCTCCAGCAGCGGGCATTGCACAAATACCATTCCCCGGGTTTGTGGACCAATACGGTTTGCAGCCACCCGCGTGCCGGAGAAGACACATCCGCCGCTGCTCACCGACGCATGAGGGAAGAAATGGGGTTTGACTGTGATATTGAAGAAACTTTTTCTTTTGTGTACAAAGCTGATGTGGGCCAGGGGCTGAAAGAACACGAATACGACCATGTTTTTATGGGTACCTGCAACAAAGAGCCGGTTCCCAATCCTGATGAAGTAGCTGATTGGAAATATGTGGACCTTGATTTTGTAACCAAAGATATCAAAGAACATCCCGAATTATATACCGAATGGTTTAAGATTGCTTTGAACCAGGTTGTCCGCCATTTTAAACAGAAAAGCGTCCGGTAGTTTCCGGGGTTTTTTTCTTTGCCATACGCGGATAGTTTTTTAAGAACTCTTTATTCCCCGGTAATTTGAGGGATACGGTAAAAAATTTTTTTTCCAAATAGGGGAGCGGGTGCATACCGAAAATTCACAGAAGTTTACCGATGCCGGCATCCGGCACATAGGTGACCGGGCTTTCCTTCGGATGCAACATATCCTCCGATCCAACCTCGCAGGCACAGTGAAAAATTTTCAACATGCGGGGCCGGTCAGACACCTGCTATCATTTTGTGCATACCATTAACTTTACAATATCGGAAAAGAGATTTCTTTCTTCAACTATATGAAAACCCAATGATCGTATATTCTGTTTTGTTTTTCTTACCATACTTGTTCCAATGAGCGGGATACTGACGCCGCTCATGGCATACAAAAAAAGATTATTGAGCCATCGGCTGCTTCTCATGTGTTCGAGAAACAAGGCTTTTCCATCAGGTTTCAATACCCTTTTCACTTCGCGAAGTCCGGCAATGGGATCGGGAACTGTACAAAATACAAATGTTGAAACCACAAAATCGAAAGAGTCGGCAGGGAATTCCAAGTGCATGACATCCATTTGCAACAGCGTCACCTTTTTTTCAGGATAAATTTTTAATTTTTTACGTGCTCTGTCCAGCATACCAACACTAAAATCTATGCCGGTAATATTGACTTCCTTTCCATAATAAGGCAGGTTTTTTCCTGTACCTATGCCTACCTCCAAAATTGATGATCCGGGTGGAATCATTTCAAACACCAGGTTTCTCCATTTTCCAAACTTACTTTTCTCCATAAAAGTTTCAGAAGCATCATAATACCTGGAGAACCTGTCATATTTTTTGTGAGTCTTCATGGTTTACACTTTTTGGAATTACCATCTTTCAATGTGTGCCTTCCTGTAATTTTTACTAATAAGGGGATGTCCAAAAAGTCTGATTCTATCCTTCATTGCGAGGAAACAGGGCAGATAAAGTGCGAACGCTGACGAAGCAATCTCTTGACAAAGAACCTGTTCTCCGGAAGATTGCTTCTGCTCTGCCACCGGCAGACCATCGCAATGACTGGTTTTTCTTATTTTTTGGACATCCCCCGGGGACAATCCATCGGGGTTTTACCCGAGGTCTTTTCGCATGTCGTCAAACTCTTCTTTGGTAATTTCCCCTTTGGCATATCTTTTTTTCAGAATATCCAAAGGACTTCTTTCCCTGTACTGTTGCTGTACCGATGGCCCCGAATAACCGGGCTTGCCTAACCATGTAACCAGCAGCCAAATGACCAATACCATAACGATAGCACCTCCTATCCACATAAATCCCATAATACACCTCCTTTTTTATACTTTTTATCATCCCTTCTCATTATGAAAGGGTTTCTGTATTATTACCTGACAAAATTAGACCAATGTATGTTCCTAATTGTTATATAATTAGAAAATATTTTTACATGATTTTAGGATTTAGGACTTCTTCCGGGAAAATATCAGGGCACGGCAAAACCTGCCCCGGGAACATTTCCTGTCCGCAAAGCAGGTTTGAAGCAATACTTTATCAGAAAACCGGTTTAAAGCGAATTGACAACCCGACTCAGTTTTTCGCTAATTTCACGGGCAATGTCTTTCATTTCTTCGCTTTCCACTGCTGTCATAGCAGCTACCGGATCAATTGAACTTACCTCCACTTTACCATCTTTTTCCTGAACGATGAAATTGCAGGGCAATACGGTGCCGATTTTGTCATCGGCAGTAAGTGATTTTAAAGCGTAAGGAGGATTACAGGCTTCCAGAACACGATATTTTCTAAAATCCACGTCCAGCTTTTCTTTTAATGTTTTTTGAAAATCAATTTCGGCAACAACGCCAAAACCTTCTTTTTTCAGGGCATCTTTTGTGCGCTCAATGGCTTCTTCAAAAGAACCTTCTTTTAATGTTTTTGTGAAATAATAACTCATGGCTTTATTCTTTAATGTTGATAAATACTTTATAAATATGGTACAAAAGTAAGCCATTAGATACATCGGGTGTTACATAATTATAGCGAAAAGTTATAGTTTTATCATGGTTAACCCGGGAAATACACAGAATTTTCTGCGATGAAACCTTCTCAACAAATTTAGAGATAATCCGTTTGCAATATTTAACCAATCTTGTTTTCTTCGCCTGTGCGGATGCGGACGGCCCTGTCAATCTTGGAGACAAATATCCAGCCATCACCGCTCCGACCGGTATAGCCGTATTTTTTTATCACATCCACCATGGTATCTTCCTGGTCATCGTTACAGATCAATTCAATCTTAACAACCGTAGAATATTTCTGTACCAAATCGATAGAATAGCTGAAAGATTCCTGATCTGCCCATTGCGACAATGCATTGGCATCCAGCACAGTCATACCGGTTATACCGGCCATCTCAAGCTTTCGAATAACAATTTCGGCTTGTTCCTTTCTAATGTAAGCTTTAATTTCTTTCATAAGAATAGTTTTTAGTTGTCTGAAATATGGGGATGTCCAAAAAGTCTGATTCTATCCTTCATTGCGAGGAAACAGGGCAGATAAAGTGCGAACGCTGACGAAGCAATCTCTTGACAAAGAACCTGTTCTCCGGAAGATTGCTTCTGCTCTGCCACCGGCAGGCCATCGCAATGACTGGTTTTTCTTATTTTTTGGACATCCCCTTTAATTATCATGTTCATTCCTGTTCTGTTTGTTTTTCTTCAATCAGTGGAATATTTTCTTTTTCCAGTTTTCGTTTTTTAATCATGTAAAATATTGCGGGAAAAATAGTAAGGACCATAATTAGTGTAGTAAAAATACCGCCGGCCATTGGGGCTGCAATCCGTTTCATTACATCACTGCCTGCGCTGTGCCCGATCAAAATAGGCAACAATCCGAAGAAGAGCACCATCACGGTCATCATGGTTGGACGGATACGTTGTACGGCACCTGCAAATATTGCATTGCGCAAATCGTGTAATGTTCTCATTTTACCCTGCTTAACTGCTTTTTCATAGGCAATGTCAAGGTAAAGGAACATGACCACGCCTATCTCGGCACTAACCCCCAGCAGGGCAATGACCCCGACCCATACTGCCACACTTGTATTGTATCCGGCAAAATAAAGGTACCAGATAGCTCCCACCATTGAGAAGGGCAGCGACAATAAGATAACACCAGTTTTAACAAACGACTTGGTGTTAAAATAAAGTAACAAGAATACCAGCAACAAGGTCAGGGGAATAACCAGTGCCAACGTTTTGGCGGCACGTTGCATGTATTCGTACTGGCCGCTCCATACCAGCGAATAACCCGGGGGAAGATGAATTTTTTCGTTGACGGCCTTTTGTGCCCTTGCAACATAAGATCCCACATCGGAATTTTTAAGATCAATATAAACCCAGGCATTGGGGCGGGCATCTTCAGATTTTATGACAGGCGGTCCTTTTTTCACTACAATTTTCCCCAATTGGTCCAGCGGGATTTTTCCTCCGTGAGGCAATGAAACCAATACACGTTTCAGTGCCGGAATATTTTCGCGATAATCGCGCTGATACCTCAGGTTCACCGGATAACGCTCCAGCCCCTCCACTGTTTTGGTTATGTTCATACCACCTACTGCCGACATAAAAACGTCCTCCACATCACTCACGGTAAGTCCGTAACGGGCAATGGCATCGCGGTTAATTTCGAAATCAACATAATTGCCCCCTTCGGAACGTTCAGCATAAACGGAACGTGTTCCGGGAACCTTTTGAATAACCTTTTCAATTTCTTTTCCCAGCCGTTGCAACACTTTCAGGTCCGGCCCGCCAATTTTGATCCCAACCGGAGTTTTGATGCCGGTAGAGAGCATATCAACCCGTGTTTTGATGGGCATGGTCCACGCATTGGTAAGACCGGGAATTTTAATGGCTGCATTCATTTTATCAATTAGTTTTTGCGGTGTCATCCCTTTGGGCCATTCACTTTGCGGTTTTAACTGAATGGTTGTTTCAATCATAGACAACGGCGCGGGGTCGGTAGCTGTTTCTGCCCTTCCCACCTTTCCAAGGACAGATTTTACCTCAGGAAAGGTCTTAATAATCTTATCAGTTTGTTGCAAAAGTTCACGCGCTTTGGTAATGGAGATACCGGGCAAAGTTGTTGGCATGTAAACCAAATCCCCTTCATATAACGGAGGCATAAACTCTGAACCCAATTTCTTGAAAGGGAACCATGTTCCGGCCAATATCAGGGCTGCCAGTCCCAGCAACAACCATCTTTTTCTCAAAACAAAATCCACTATGGGATGATAGGTATTCATAAGAAACCGGGTTATAGGATTGTCCTCTTCCTTTTTCATCTTGCCCCGTATAAAATAGCCCATTAAAACAGGAACAATGGTTATGGCCAGTATAGCTCCCACTGTCATGGAATATGATTTGGTAAAAGCAAGAGGTTTAAACAAACGCCCTTCCTGTTGTTCCAAAGCAAATACCGGTAAAAAAGAAGCTACAATTACCAAGAGGGAGAAGAAAATTGAAGGGCCGACTTCTTTCGATGCTTCCATGATGACAGCCCAGTGTGGCTTTTGCTCGTTTATTGGTTTAAGCTGGTTATGCAACACATGCGATTGGGCATTCTCCACCATTATGATGGCTGCATCCGACATGGCCCCTATAGCAATGGCAATACCTCCGAGTGACATAATATTGGCATTGATGCCTTGCAAATGCATAATCAACAATGCCCCCAATGCAGCAATAGGAAGGGTAAAAACGGCAACCAGCGAACTGCGGAAGTTGAGAAGAAAAATAAATATGATAACAGCAACAACGATCATCTCTTCAACCAGTTTATCTTTCAAATTGTCGATGGCCCTGTCTATTAACCCTGACCGGTCATAAGCTGTTATAATTTGCACATCGGGAGGCAGCGATTTTTTCAGTTGTGCCAGTTTTTTCTTTACACGTTCTATCACTTTCAGCCCGTTTGCGCCATAGCGTTGGATAACAATGCCTCCTACTACTTCTCCTTTTCCGTTCCAGTCGGCAAGGCCTCGGCGCAATTCTGGACCTATATCAATGTTTGCCACATCTTTCAGATAAACAGGGGTTCCTGTGGCCTTATTTACGCCAATAGCAATCATTTCAAGGTCTTTTTTATTTTTAATATAGCCCAGGCCCCGGACCATAAATTCTGTTTCCCCCATTTCGATCAACCGGCCTCCCACATCATTGTTACTCCTTTGAATCGCTTTTTTAATCTTTTCAAGAGAAATATTGTAAGAAGCAAGTTTTATGGGATCAACATTTACCTGATATTGTTTCACAAATCCTCCGAGGCTGGCCACTTCTGACACGCCGGGAACCGCTGTCAGCTCATAGCGTAAAAACCAATCCTGTATAGATCGTAATTCGGCAAGGCTTCGTTTTTTCGATTTCAAAACATATTCGAAAACCCAGCCGAGGCCGGTGGCATCAGGCCCCAGTTCGGGTGACACCCCTTTGGGCAACTGGCTTTGCATGGAACTTAAATATTCCAGCACACGGCTTCGTGCCCAATAAAGGTCAGTTCCATCTTTAAAAATAATATAAACCATGGAAAAGCCAAAAAAAGAATATCCACGCACATCAACGGCTCCGGGCACAGCAAGCATTTTGGTTGTCAGCGGGTAAGTAACCTGGTCTTCAACAATCTGAGGGCCCTGCCCGGGATATTTTGTAAAAATTATCACCTGGACATCACTTAAATCGGGAATTGCGTCCACAGCAGTATTCTTTATGGCCCATCCTCCGGCAGCAACAAAAACCATTGTCAGGATAATTACCAAAACCTTGTTATTGATAGACCATTCTATTATTTTTGCAATAAAACCGTCTTTTTTATTTTCTATAGGTACCATTATTGTCTCCTTTTTCTTTTTAAGTTCATCATAACCGGTAAGCAAATCCGTGATCTTTCAGGTTCTTTTTTACCTGTGCAATGGACATTTCGCGAAGTTTCATGCCACAAATGGGGCAGGTTCCGGGTTTGTCGGAAATAACATTCCAGTCCATAACATCCTGGTAAAGTTTTCCATCACCGTTTTTATCGATGGCCTCCACATCAATTACTCCGGTACGAATAAGCTCAGACACTTGTTTTTTTCCCGATGAAACCTTTTGGTTTTTCTTCTCTTTCTTTTTCATGGATTTCATCTCTTCCTCGTTCATCTTTTTGGTGGTATCGGCCTCTGTGAAACCGCTTAAAGCCGCATTCAGGTTTGATTCTGAATCAATAAGGAATTGAGCAGATGTAACTATTTTTGTTCCGGCCTGCAAACCACTCAGCACCTGATAATAACCGTTGGAATAATCTCCCAGTTTAATTTGTGCCGGCTTAAATTTTCCTCCGCCGAGGGCGATGATAACCGTATTCACCCTTCCGCTGCGCAAAATTGCCTGTTCAGGCACCAAGGGATAAGTTCCCAGGTTGTTTCCCTTAATATCCACGGCAGCAAACATACCCGGTTTCAACTCCCCTTTCGGATTGGGAAGTTCAATGCGCACTTTGATGGTACGCGTTTTAGTGTCCAGGGTGGGATAAATAAAAGAGATTTTTCCCTTGTACGTTTTTCCGGGCAAATAATCGAAGGTAACAACGGCCTGGTCGCCTAAATTTATTTTAGGTAATTCATATTCATAAATATCGGCAAGAATCCATAAATCATTCAGGTTGGCAATTTTTAATAATGGCATCCCTCGATTGATTTTTGCTCCTTCTTCCACTCCTTTATACAAAACAGTTCCATCAAAAGGGGCTGTCAGGACAATATATTTGCGTATCTTTTTAGTTTTTCTCAAATGTTGGATTTCTGCCTTCGGCACATCCAGCAATTCAAGTTTACGAACAGCATTTTTAACAAGGTTAGTCCTGGCGCCGGATGTTTTCATGGCATTGTCGTAAGCCAGTGCTGTCAGGTATTCTTCCTGGGCAGCCACCAGTTCAGGCGAATAGATTTTGATCAGCTTATCGCCCTTTCGAACTTTCTGACCTGTGAAGTTGATATACATTTTTTCAATCCAGCCGCCGATTTTGGTGGTAGCAACATATTCTTTTTGCTCATCCGGTTGAAGTATTCCGTTAGTATAAACTTCTGCATTGAGCACGCCCTTTTTAACCATGGCAATTTTTACATTCATGTCCTGTTGGATCACCGGGTTAATAGACACCACTCCGCTTTCGCCTGAGGCATCGGCATAAACGGGAACGAGATCCATGCCCATGTTAGATTTTCCGGGATGGTCATAAATTTCCTTTGGGTTCATGGGAGCACGCCAGAATAAAACTTTCCTCTTTTTCTTTTTTCCTGTTTTTTGGACTGTTTCATTTTTTGGAGAAAAAGCATTTTTTCCGGAAACTTTTATTACAAAATAATAATAACCACCGATGCCAAGCACCATACCAAAAACGATGAATGCGGCGTAAATAAAAATTTTCTTATTCATGTCTGTATTTTTTATTTTCTGAATTAATAGATTAATTTCGAACCTGTTAAAAATTCAAGTTGAGCTATCTGAATGGCATAACCAGTCCGCAGTTTTGCCAGTTCGGTTTTTACTTTCAAAATATCGTCTTCCGCTTTGATGACGTTAACAAAATCAATTTTATTCACCTGGTAATCGGCTAAAGCTGCCTGGTAAGCCTGGAGCGTTTGCGGCAACATGGTTTTTGTCAAAAGTTTTTCACGGCTGCGCAATTCATTGATCTTCGCATTGATTTTCCCAAACGACTGTTGTAAAACCTGTAATGAAGACTGAAACTGCTGACCATAATAATCCTGCAGGTAATGCGATTTGTTTACTGCAGCTTTGATACTTCCCCCATAACCAATCGGAATCGTTATCCCGACCATAAGCCCCAGAAAATCAGGATAATTAACACCGGTAGCCTTGTTATAGCTCCGTAAAGTATATTGTAAACCCACTTTAAAATTGGGATAATATTTTTTCTCTGCCTCTTTTTGCTGTAATACCGCCTTACTCTGGTAAAGTTTAATTCCTTTTAACAAAGGACGGTTGCGGGTTGCCAGTTTTAACAATGAGTCTGTTGGAAATATCGCATGGTTAACAGGTACAATTTTCGGAGTAGCAATGATTACCCGTTCATCCCGCAACAGATAAGCATTCATTTGCCGCTGCATAGACAATGCATCGTTTTTCAGGGTTTCAATTTTATCTTTAACGCGGGTGATCTGTACCTCTACCTGTACAATATTCTCAAGGCTTGCAGTTCCCACTTCAAATTTTCGTTTGGCCACCAGCAAAACCTGTTTTAACAAGTTAATACTTTCTTTTGCCAAAGCTATTTCGCGACGTTTTTCCTGTAGCGTATAGTAGAAAACAGCCACCTTCTGGGCAATTTGGTTTTTCAAATCGGCAATTTCCTGTTTCACAATCAGCGTGTCCACTGCTCTTACTTCTTCTTTGGCTTTCAGTGCACCTGGAAACGGAATGGTTTGTGTCAGGTTGAATGCTGTTCCGGTCATGGGTTCCTGGCGCAACGAAAAACTATTTACCGGAACGTTCAATAACCCGACAGAAAAAACAGGATCGGGAAGATGGGTCCCAATGGAAATATTTTCCCTGGCCATGTTCAGTTTTGCCTGTAATGATTTGATCTTCGGATTTACCTTCACCGCCTGTTTTATCAGCGTTGGCAACACATTTGCGTCCTGGGCAGACACTGCTCCCCCAAAGAAAAGCGAAGCCATAAGAATCAATAATACTTTCATTTTCATTTTGCTCATTTTGTTTTGCTTAGGTTAAAAAAAGAAACCGGACATCCCCTTTAAGGTCATTAAAGGGAAAAATGTTTCTTTACATTATGCGGCAAAATTAAATGATTGTCAATGAGTTGCTGTTATACAATTTTAAAAAAGAGTTACAGAATTTTTGTGCACCGGGAACCCCCTTTTCAATAAAATGATACCGTTTATCAAAGAAGATGTGCATTTGGTGTATTTCCGATCATATTTTCCTCATCGGCATTTTTCCCAAACTTCGTATAAAAATGGACTGAATATAAATAAACCAGATAAGTTACAGATTATCTTTATTTTGTAATAAAAAAACAATATAAAATCTGCCTATGCGGTCGATTTTTTCTAAATTTGCGCCCCATAATCAGAAACTTAATGAACTAATAAAGACATTATGAACAAAATAACTGAAATGGAGTTTTTCTCGGAGAATGTTGCCAAAATTGTCCTGGAAGCTCCTGATATTGCCAGATCCAGAAAAGCCGGACACTTTGTGATCATCCGGTTGGATGAAAAAGGCGAACGCATACCTTTAACCATCGCCGATGGCGATCCTGAAAAAGGGACCATCACACTGGTAGTTCAAAAAGTAGGGGTTACTTCCGCCAAATTGCTGGCCAAAAAAGCAGGGGAAGAAATTCTTGATGTGGTTGGCCCTCTGGGACATGCCACACACATTGAAAATTTTGGCACAGTCCTTTGTGCCGGTGGTGGTGTGGGTGTAGCACCCATGTTACCTATCATCAAAGCCTTGAAAGAAGCCGGAAACAAAGTAATATCCGTTTTGGCCGGACGTTCTAAAGAGTTAATAATCCTGGAAGATGAAGTGAGAAAACATTCGGATGAGGTGGTCATTATGACAGATGATGGCTCTTATGGTAAAAAAGGATTGGTCACTGCAGGCATGGAAGAGGTTATCCAACGCGAAAAAATAAACAAAGCTTTTGTGATCGGCCCGGCCATTATGATGAAATTCGGAAGCCTCACCACCAAAAAATACAACATCCCAACCGACGTAAGTTTGAACACCATCATGGTGGATGGAACAGGAATGTGCGGCGCCTGCCGGGTTTCCATTGGCGGAAAAACAAAATTTGTTTGTGTGGATGGACCTGAATTTGATGCTTTCCAGGTAAACTGGGATGAAATGATGATGCGTATGGGTGCCTACAAAACACAGGAACATGAAGCTTACGAAAAATATTTAAAAACTATTGAAACTGTTGCATAATGGAAAACATAGCTGAATACATAAAAGAAGGAAGACCTGAAGCCTGGCGTGCTGAGTTGCGCAAATCCATGAAAGCTAAGGAACGCACCAGTTTAGAGCGCGTTAAAATGCCCGAACAAGACCCAAATGTAAGAAATAAAAACATCATTGAAGTAAACCTGGGCGTCTCTGAACAGATGGCCGTTGCCGAGGCACACCGCTGCCTCGACTGTCCTGAGCCTACCTGTACCATCGGTTGTCCGGTAGGTATTGATATTCCTAAATTCATTAAAAAAATTGAATCTAAGGATTTCCTGGGAGCCGCTGCAACAATTAAAGAAACCAATGCCCTGCCAGCTGTTTGCGGACGTGTTTGCCCACAGGAAAAACAATGTGAGCTGAGTTGCTTTTATACCCAGAAACTGAAAAAACCGCCCATCGCCATTGGCCACCTCGAACGCTTTGCTGCCGACTATGAACGGAACAGCGGTAAAATGAACATCCCCGATGTTGCCGAACCCAACGGTATTAAAGTGGCAGTGGTAGGTTCCGGGCCTTCCGGTCTGGCTGCGGCCGGCGATTTGGCCAAATTCGGTTATGATGTCACTGTCTTTGAAGCTTTGCACGAGATCGGCGGCGTACTGAAATACGGTATTCCCGAATTTCGTTTGCCTAATGACATTGTGGATGTGGAAATTGAGAACATGCGCAAAATGGGCGTTAAATTTCGTACCGATTTTATCGTAGGGAAAACTGCTTCGTTTGAAGATCTCCGGACACAGGGTTATCAGGCATTCTTTGTGGGCAGCGGTGCCGGATTACCCCGATTTATGAATATTCCGGGGGAAAACTACAACGGCATTTTTTCTTCCAACGAATATCTCACCCGTATGAACCTGATGAAAGCAGCAAACGATGACTACGACACACCCATTCTTTCCGGTAAAAATGTAGCTGTCATCGGCGGGGGCAACACAGCCATGGACTCTGTTCGTACGGCCAAACGTATGGGCGCCGAAAGGGCCATGATCGTTTACCGCCGTTCGCGCGAAGAAATGCCTGCCCGTCTCGAAGAAGTCCATCACGCATTGGAAGAAGGGATTGAATTTATGAACCTGCACAATCCGGTGGAATATTTTGCCGATGAAAACGGTCGTGTAAACAAAATGCGTGTTCAAAAAATGCGCCTCGGAGAGCCTGATGCTTCAGGAAGAAGAAGGCCTATTCCTATCGAAGGTTCCGAATTTGATATCGATGTCGATATGGTTGTGGTTGCTGTGGGCGTTTCTCCCAACCCTATTGTTCCCAGCAGCCTGAAAAACCTGAAAATGACCGACTGGGGAACCATCGTGGTGGACAAAGAAACCATGCAGAGTTCCATTCCCGATATATTCGCCGGTGGTGACATCGTACGCGGAGGTGCTACCGTTATCCTCGCTATGGGCGATGGACGCAAAGCCGCTGCAGGTATACACAAATACATCCAAGAAAAGGTAAAAGCCGGTTAACATAATTTTTTGGTGAAAACCGGCTGTTTACCGGAAAATCCATTTTCATTTAAAATTCTTATTTTCGAAAACAAATAAATAAATACAATATGGCAGACCTTAGCACAAAATATCTCGGACTAACCCTTCGGAACCCTATTGTTATCGGAAGTTCCGGACTAACAAATTCTGTGAAGGAAATAGTAGAACTTGATAAAAACGGCGCAGGAGCCGTTGTCCTGAAATCCATCTTCGAAGAACAAATTATCCTGCAGGCAGAACACAGTATGCGCGAAGCACTTGCCCACGACCTGATGTATGCCGAATATTCGGAAAACATGGATTACCTTGATACGCACCTCAGGGAAAAAGAACTGGGCAACTATCTTGCTATGATCAGTGAAGCAAAAAACAAAACAGACATTCCTCTCATTGCCAGTATTAATGCTGTTACCAGTACCGAATGGACCTCTTTTGCCAAACGTATCGAAAGCGCCGGTGCCGATGCCCTTGAACTGAACATTTTCATTATGCCTTTTAATGTGGATAAAGGCTGTGAGGAAAACGAGCAAACTTATTACGATATCCTGAAGAAGGTAAAAAGCCAGGTAAACATTCCGGTTTCCGTAAAAATCAGTCCTTATTTTTCCAATCTTGGCAAAGTGGTAAGAAATTTAGAGGCAAACGGTGCCGACGGGGTTGTTCTGTTCAACCGTTTTTCCACTCCGGACATTGATATCCGGAACATGAAGGTGACCCATGGTGATATCCTGAGCCATCCTTCCGACATAGCCAACTCTTTGCGATGGATCGCCATTCTGGCCAAAAGGGTAAACCTGAGCCTCGCTGCTTCCACCGGCATCCACGATGGCGAAGCAGTTATCAAACAACTGCTGGCCGGGGCTACGGTTACACAGCTTACATCCGCAATATACAAACACGGCCCCTCATACATTCTGGATGTCGTTAAGTTTGTTAATGATTGGATGGAAAACAAAGGGTTTAATTATATTGATCAGGTTCGTGGTAAACTGAGCCAGGCAACCACAGAAAACCCCAACTCATATGAACGCATGCAATTTATGAAATATTTCAGCGACATAAAATAATTTTGCCCTGGTTTATAATAACCTGGTTTATAATAGGAGGCCATCCAAAAAGGATGGCTTTTTTTATTGCCAGGGGCAAAATGAAGTTTTTTAAAGTTAACCCGTAGTTTTTAAATAGAAAATACTGAAAATCAATAAGTCCTTTTTTAAACTTTGAATAACTTCAATATTAAAAAATAATATTACAACCAATACACTATATATCAATGGAGTTTTTTCCACCGGCAGCGAAACAAATTTCAGGAAAAAATTTCCATCCTTCTGTGAATTTGTTTACTTTTGAAGGAATGAAGTTGAGAAAACTATCCTATGAAGAACATGTTAAATAACCAAAAAATTACCGCCATGAAAACAACGAATTTTTCAAAAAGTATTTTTACTGGTATACTTTTTACGTTTCTGCTTTTCTTTGCACTGAGCGTTAAAGCTTATACCCCCTCAACAGATACCAGCGACACTACACAATTCACTGCCGTTCGTGGAACAGTTCTCGATAGTCAGACCCATGAGCCTGTGGTTTTTGCTTCTGTGTTCATTCAAGGGACCAAAATCGGAACAGTTTCCAATTCAAACGGAAAATTTTTAATTAAAATTCCTTTGAAATACAAAGGAAAACGATTGGGATTCAGCAGCATTGGTTACAAAACAAAATTTGTTTTGCCTGCCGATTTAAACAAAGTGGTTAACAAAATTTATCTGACCCCTGCGCTAATTCCCATTCAGGAAGTGGTTATCAGGCATCTCGATCCGGTTCATTTGCTGAGTACTGCCGTAGACAGGATCCCGGAGAATTTTTCGGACAAACCGGTTATGATGACGGGATTTTACCGGGAATCAATCCGGAAAAACAGGAAATACCTGTCGGTAGCCGAAGCAGTATTGAACATATACAAAGATGCTTACAACAAAAGCTTTGTCGGCAACGACCGGGTTACCATTTACAAAGGGCGCAAGGCCGAATACGCCAAAAAGAGGGATACGCTGGCCGTTAAATTTCAGGGCGGCCCGTTAAGCCTTTCCTATCTTGATTTTGTAAAAAACAAAGGCGATATCCTTTCCCAGGATATGTATAAAGATTATAATTACAAAATTAATGGTATTATCATGCTCGGTAACCGAGAAACTTAT
>JALUYM010000052.1 GCA_027018745.1 Bacteroidales bacterium
TATTATTTTCCGGGCAGGACCGTGGCAGGCACAAAGGGTGAAATCATTGATATTTTTTTCCCGGGACAGCGCAACCCCGACAGCGGCCCCGATTTTTTTAACGGGAAAGTAAAAATCGATAATACCCTGTGGGCAGGGAATGTCGAAATCCATGTTCACTCATCAGATTGGTATCGGCATGGGCATCAGAACGATGAACATTACGACAGCATCATCCTGCATGTGGTTTATGAAGATGACAAGCCCGTATTTCGCCAAAACGGTCAGCCGGTTGCTACTTTGGAGATCAAAGGAAAATTCGATGAACGGCTTTTAGATACCTATCACGGATTTTTACTGTCTAAACAATGGGTTCCCTGCCAGGAGATCATTACACGCGCAGGGCATTTTCAAATACTTCAATGGTTGCACCGGCTTGCCATAGAGAGACTGGAAAGAAAAGCAAAAGAAATGCAGGAACTTCTGAGAAAAAACAAAAATGATTTTCGCGAAGTTTTTTATCAAAAGTTGCTGCAAAATTATGGTTTTCAAACGAATGCCGAAGCTTTTGCCAGGTTGGCACGCTCACTGCCCTATTCTGTTCTTGCAAAGCATAAAGACAACCTAAAACAGCTGGAATCGTTGCTTTTCGGACAGGCGGGCATGTTAAATAAAGTCTTTAGGGATGAATATCCCGTGCAGTTACAGGACGAATACCATTTTCTCTCACAGAAATATAACCTTGTTCCCATTCCGTCAAAAGCCTGGCGGTTTATGCGCATGCACCCGCCCAATTTTCCCACCATCAGAATAGCTCAGTTTGCCGGTCTTTTTTATCGTTCATCTTCTTTGTTACAAAAAATGCTGGAAGCAGAAAGGCTCGGCGATGTCACAAGCTTGTTGCAAACAGAAGCTTCCCCGTACTGGAAAACCCATTACCATTTCGATAAAAATGGCCATGCACGTATCAAAAGAATGGGCAAAGCTTCCATAAACTTACTTCTTATCAATACAATTATCCCTTTTTTGTTTGTTTATGGAAGGCAAACGAACCGGCAGCCACTTTCCGACAAGGCGTTGGAATGGCTGACCCTGCTTCCCCCCGAAAAAAACACCTTTTCGCGCCATTTCAGCGACATTGGTATTAAACCGGATAATGCCCTACAAAGCCAGGCCCTTATCCGACTAAAACTGGTTTACTGCAATAATAAGCAATGTTTACATTGCGGAATCGGTCACCAATTATTGAAATCTGTTTGAATTACCAGTAGCAAGCCATCTGTTTTTTATTGAAAATCTTTACCTTTGCGACGCAAAATTTTAAAACAATTACAAGCTTAAGAAATATGAAAAAAACTGCATTAAATGCCATGCACCGTCAAATGGGCGCTAAAATGGTGGAATTTGCCGGCTGGGACATGCCGGTACAGTTTGAAGGGATCAACGCAGAACACAAAACAGTCCGAACCAAACTCGGTGTTTTTGATGTGTCTCACATGGGTGAGTTCTGGGTTGAAGGACCGCATGCTTTTGAACTGCTTCAAAAAGTAACTACCAACAATGTGGCTGCCCTTGTCGATGGCAAAGTGCAATACAGCTGCCTTCCCAATGGCAAAGGTGGCATAGTGGATGATTTACTGGTTTACCGTTTTAACCCCGAAAAGTACCTTTTAGTGGTCAATGCAGCCAATATTGACAAAGACTGGGAACACATTAACGGACAAAATAATGTAAACGCCAGGCTGACCAATGTTTCCGATGAAGTTTCACAACTTGCCGTACAGGGCCCGCTGGCACTCAAAGCCATGCAGAAACTAACCAAAGAGAATGTTACCAATATGGAATACTACACTTTTAAAGTCCTAAGGTTTGCCGGTGTTCCGGATATCATATTTTCCACAACAGGATATACAGGTTCGGGCGGATGCGAAATATACATGCCCAACTCCAAAGCCGAAGAAATTTATAAAGCCGTGTTGGAAGCAGGAGAAGAATTCGGCATCAAACCCATCGGCCTTGGCGCCCGGGACACGTTACGGTTAGAAGCCGGTTTTTGCCTTTACGGCAACGATATTGATGATACTACTTCCCCCATAGAGGCCGGTTTAGGATGGATTACCAAATTTACAGATGGCAATAATTTTATCGACAGGCCATTGTTTGAAAATCAAAAAGCCAACGGTGTCAACCGTCGCCTGAAAGGTTTTATTATGGTGGACAAAGGAATTCCCCGTCATGGTTACGAGGTGACGGATGCTGATGGAAACGTTGTTGGCCATGTGACATCCGGAACCATGTCGCCCATGCTGCACAAAGGGATTGGCATGGCTTACATGGATAAACCATTTTGGAAAGAAGGTACGGAAATATACATCAAAGTCCGGAACAAATTGTTGAAAGCACAGATAACAAAACCTCCTTTTTACAAAAGATAAAAATTTCATGGCGGGAAACAAGACCATAGAAGTTATTCTTGCGCCAGGGTTATTTACAAGTATTTCAACCCCGAAGCCATACATAGTAGTGGTAGTGGATGTTTTCCGTGCCACTACTTCTATTTGTGCTGCTTTGGATTATGGTGTAAAAGCGATTATTCCTGTCAAGCGTATCCGCCATGCCCGGTTCCTTTCGCGGCTGGGATACATTATAGCTGCAGAACGTGCCGGCAAAAAGGTAAATTTTGCCCATCTTGACAACTCAGCTACTTCTTTTTTTCATAAAGTCTTTAAAGGAAAAGAAATTGTTTATTCTACCACCAACGGCACCAAAGCCATAAAAATGGCTTCCGGGGCTTCTGAAATCGCCATTGGCAGCTTTGTTAACCTCAGCGCCCTTGCCGGTTGGCTGCAGAGAAAAGACAAAAACGTGGTGATTTTGTGTGCCGGATGGAAAAACAGGATTAACATGGAAGACAGCCTGTTTGCCGGGGCATTGTCAAGTATCCTGATCGAAAAATACGGCTATACCACCGATTGTGATGCAGCCAAAATGGCCATAGACCAATGGAAAATGGCCAAAGATGATCTTTTTGGATATATTGACCGGTCGGCCCACCGGAACCGTCTGCGCAATTTGATTAACGAAAGGCTTTTGAAATATACCTTCACCATTGATTCCAGCAAAATTGTGCCCGTTCTGAAAAAATACAAAATCGTTCCGTCTAAAGATTAATAACGGTAACGGTTTTTCCATTTATTCATCAACAATTTACGAATTTCCTGTTCCCGCGGATTGCTCCCCGGATCGAAAAGTACCGTTCCACTGATTTTTTCCGGGAGAAATTCCTGATCCACAAAATTTCCTTCATAATCATGGGCATAACGATAATTTTTGCCATAATCCAGGTCTTTCATTAAACCGGTAGGTGCATTGCGCAAGTGTAAAGGTACAGGCAGGTTTCCTGTTTTTTTTACCAACGATTGGGCCTTGTTAATGGCAGTATAGGCCGAATTGCTTTTGGGACAAGTAGCCAGATAAATGGCCGTTTGTGAAAGGATAATACGGCTTTCAGGCCAACCGATCTTGCTCACCGCATCAAAGCAGGTATTGGCCAGCAAAAACGCATTGGGATTAGCATTTCCAATATCTTCCGACGCCAATATCAACATGCGCCGGGCAATAAATTTAGGGTCTTCACCGGCTTCCACCATCCGCGCCAGCCAATAAACAGCAGCATTGGGGTCACTGCCGCGCAGGGATTTTATAAAAGCGGAAACTATGTCGTAGTGCATTTCTCCCTTTTTGTCATAGAGCAACAAATTTTCCTGAATGGTCCGGCGCAGGTTCTTGTTGTTGATAACCAGCTTTTCTGCATTATGTTTTTCCTGTTCCACAAAAAGCTCCAAAGCATTGTACAACTTACGCGCATCACCTCCGGAAATTTGCAACAAGGCATCTGTTTCTGTTATTTTTATTGGAATACCATATAACTCCGAAAGCTTTTTGACAGCTTTGTCAGACAGGATTTTCAAGTGTTTTTCTTCGAGTGGTTTC
>JALUYM010000053.1 GCA_027018745.1 Bacteroidales bacterium
TATTTCGCTAAATTGGTTTCAATGATGTAATATTTTTCTTTTCCTGATGCAGAAGAAGAAAAAGGGCCAAATTCCTTTTTAAGTTTTGAAGCCTGCTGAAGGGATGAAGCAGTTGATGTTTTTGTTATATTTTTTGTAACAGTGGTGGGGGGGGGGGTGCTTGTATTTTCTTTTTTTAAAGTTGCTGTTTTTGCTTTGTTTATTGAGTCATTATATTGTTGCATAACCCGTGCAATGGAATCCTGCTTTCTTTTTTTAGCAGCCAGTTCTTCTTTGGATGGTGTCATCCATATAGAATAAATGACCAAAATGGCCGCAATTAAAATAAAACCAATAATGGAACTTTTATTCATGTGTCTATATCTAAAAAAGAGGGGCAAAGATAATCAGATTTTTGTTTTTTTTCCTAAAGGAATGTGAAAAGAATTTTAACCACAGAAATTTTTTTAAAGATAAATACAGGTTCATTTTGTTTGAATAAGGGTGAAATGAAAACATTTTTACTTTTGCGTTTTTATAAAATCATGAGGAAACTGTTAAATGAAGAGTTGGGACGACTGGATTTGGAGGCCTTTAAAAAGGCCCCTAAAATACCTTTTATCGTTGTACTGGACAATGTAAGAAGTCTGAATAATGTGGGGTCTGCATTCCGGACATCGGATGCTTTTCGGGTAGAAGCGGTATATTTGTGTGGTATTACCGCACGTCCACCCCATCGCGAAATTCAGAAAACCGCACTTGGGGCTACTGCATCGGTCGAATGGAAATATTTTGATACCACTACCCAGGCCATTGATAAACTGCGGAATAACAATTATCAGATCGTTGCTGTTGAGCAGGCCGACGAAAGTATTGAACTGCAATATTTTAGAATCAGAAGCAAACAAAAATACGCCCTGGTTTTCGGAAACGAAGTTAAGGGGGTGGAAGAAACTATTGTCAATCAGGCTGATGCAGTTATTGAGATTCCACAGTTCGGCACCAAACACTCCCTGAATATATCTGTAAGCATAGGAATTGTCTTGTGGGACTTATGGGTAAAACTTCAAAATTTAAGAGGATAATCATTTTATTCCTAAATTTTAAAAAAAAAACGATTCATTGCTCAATTTAAAAAAAATTGTATATTTGCATACTATATGAAATTTGGTAAAGCTTGTTAAGCAAGTAAAATTTCTTCATGTCGTATTTAAATAACAGAGTCTGGATTTTTTTAAATTATAAACCTAACAAAATGAAAAAAAATTATTCTTTAACCCGAGTGCTCTTTCTGAGCATTTTGATGATTCTTCCGTTGGCATTTTATGCACAAAATGCATCTTCGGGCAAAATGGACAAGCAAAAAACTGAAAAAAAGGCCAAAAAGTCCAATGAGGGCTTCACACCTTATCTTTTTGGCCAAGCTCAATTTGGCTCCTCCTGGGCTCATGCAGAGGTGTCTTCCACGGTCTTTTTCCCTGACCTGACCCATAAAAATGTTTTTGTAGGTGCCGGAAGCCTGGGCTTTGGATACCAGTTTCTGCCCTGGTTGAATGTTTATGCCGGACTGAATCGTGGTTATGCAAAAGGTTTTCTTTCCCATACGGCGAAAAGGATTCACTTAATGCCCAACTGGGCCCACGATTACAGGTTTACTTCCGATTTTTATGGTGCAGACCTGAATTTGGGTGTAAACTTGTCCAACCTCATTGGAGGTTACAAAAGCCGTCTTGTTGATTTTAGTGTCCATGGCGGCCTTGGACAGACTCAGTGGAAGTCTATCCTTTATGATGAAACACTCCATGTCCCGATTGCAGTTCATGGTTATAAAGGCAATAGTGACTCTCATAATGGCGGTATTTCCGACAGGAAAGTAGCCCTTTCGGTTCCCGTTGGTGCCAGGGTGAACTTTAATGTAAATAATCATTGGGATATTTACGGTGATTATACTTATAACTGGCTTGATACAGACTTGTTGGATGGTGTTGTTTCAAACTATGGAAATCGTGGCAGGGATGCAACTGTAGCTGCTATGATAGGTATTCGCTATAATATTCGTGCAAGCGGAGTTGGCTCTATGGTTAAAAAAGCCCCGACAGAAGTTGTTATGACTGCTTCTTCCGAAGCCAATCCGAAAATGTTGGTAGAAACCGGCGACAGTATTCAGGTTACCGTTAAAGGAACTTTCCCCCCCAAATATTTTAGTAAAAATGCGGTTATGATTATTCAGCCGATCATAAAATACGAAGGTGGTGAAAAAATGCTGGCCCCTATCAAATTGAAAGGTGAAAAAGTTCCCGGTGGAGGCGAATTGATCAGTTATTTGAACGGGGGTTCTTTTAGCCATTCCTACAAAGTACGTTACGAAAAAGGGATGAATGTTGCCAAATTGGTAACCCAATCGGTGGTTTATCCTTATACCGGTACAGAATATGCTTCTGTTAAATCCGCCATAGCCGGTGAAAAGAGGGCAAAAGTTCTTCCCGAAAGGACCATTGCCAATGGTACTATTGTTACTGCCCAAGACCTCATGCATAACGAGCACTTTGCTTTTGCCCCTGATGGTTATCAAAAAGAAACGATTGTTACCAATAAATCAACCTTATATTTTAAGGTAAATGTTGCCAAACTTGACTGGCATTTGGCATTGAACAGAAATAAAGCAAATTATGATGCTTTAAAAAACAATCTGGTTGATCTGCAAAAAGGCTGGGCTGTAAAAAGCATTGATATTCATGGTTGGGCTTCTCCCGAAGGTGAAGAAACTTTTAACCAGGGGTTGTCTGAACGCCGTGCACAGACCATGGAAAGATATATTAAAGCAAAAATTAAAAGAGAATTGCGTAAAAAAGGCAATAAATTTGCTTTCAAAAGTGTAAAAGATATTCCATTCAATATCAGTGCAAATGGTCCTGACTGGAATGGATTCATGAAAGCAGTTGAAAAGTCTAACATTACTGATAAGTCTGCTATCCTGAATGTTATTAATTCTGCCAACGAAAGCAAAAAAGAAGAAGAAATCAGAAATATGATCCAAATCTATCCTGAATTGGAACGTAATATTCTTCCTCCTTTGCGTCGGGCTGTTCTTTACGTGAATGCTTTAGAACCCAAGAAGTCTGAGAGCCAGATTGCAGCTCTCTCTACCAGCCCCAATTATGGTGAACTGAAAGTGGCTGAAATATTGCATGCTGCTAATCTTACCAGTAACCTGAATACCAAAGCGCTGATTTATGCCAATGCTATGAAACGCTATCCCAATTGCTGGAGAGCTGTTGCCAATGCCGGTGCAGTGGAGGTGGAGTTGGGTCATTATCAAAAAGCCAAGGCCTTGCTGATGAAAGCCATGAAAATGAATAAGAATGCATCAGTGGTGAGGAACAGTATGGGAATTCTTCAGGCAAGAATGGGTAATTATAAATATGCAGAACATTGTTTCAAATTTGCCCGTAAGTTAGGTGCTGATGAAAATTATAACCTTGGTATTGTGAATATTATGAAAGGCGATTATTCCAAGGCTGTACAGCTTCTGAGCAATTACAAATGTAATTATAATCTCGGGCTGGCCCAATTGCTGAACGGGGACCTGAACGCTGCTGCCAATACTCTTAAGTGTGCCAAAGAAGATGCCGCTGCCGATTATTTGTTAGCTGTTGTGGGTGCACGTAAAGGAGATAATACCATGGTTTATAATTATCTTGCAATGGCTATAAAACTGGATGCTTCTTATGCCCGCAAAGCTGCTCAGGATCGTGAATTCTTTAAACTTTTCAACGAACCTAATTTCAAAGCTTTGACGAGTAAAAAATAGGTTTAAATAATTTTTTCAGACACTAAAAAGGGGGCTAATGCCCCCTTTTTAGTGTCTGAAAATTAGGCTTAATAACCCATTAATTTTTCAATTTCTTCTGCTTCAACTGGAAAATCGGCCATGAGATCTACGGGTTCCCCGTCGGTTATGAGCAGATCGTTTTCA
>JALUYM010000054.1 GCA_027018745.1 Bacteroidales bacterium
GAACCAGGCATACCGGAAACTGATGTTTAATGGAATCGGGGCGAACCGGTACAAAATATCCTGATAGACCATAAAACCTTTCTCGCGGTCGGAAGCTTTAACATAACTTACATATTCTATTCGTGTTTTCAATATTAACTTCGGCATAACCGTATAAGCAACTGCATACCGGTAATCAGACAGCTTTTTATTGACCAGCAAAGGATAGTAACCATTTGGCAAAGAATTGTTTTCCTCCCTTTGTTTATACCGGAAACGAAAATACATGTTAAGATTATGACTGGCATTCATATCCAACTGTACCAAAAAAGCCTTTCCTGACGAAGGGGCATTGATATGATATTTGAGCCATGGAAAAGAATAATAGTCGGCATAAGCAGTCAGTGTCAACCTGCCTGAAAGCAACATTTTTAAACCAAGATAAATACCATGCTCGTTGTTAACCTGTCCCGATTCTCTAAAAGGAGAGGCATACAATACTTTGTAGCTGGGAGAAAAATTGCGATAGCTCAGCGTCAATGTCAGGCGGTCGGCCGGATACAGGTTAACACCCGCAATGCCGGCCAATCCCCCGCCATCAGGGTTGGCGGCAAATTCTCCGAAAAATGAAAACCGGTTCAATTGAAAAGCGAGGTTCAGTGAAGCATTGCTCAACCGGTTCCCGCGAAAATTGAACAGCCGGTAAGGTTTCCACGCAGGTTCCAGGGGTAATCCCAGCCTGGTTTGGTAATATGTCAGCCCCGCTTTCCATCGATGCCCGGTATATGCCACATGTCCGCCAAAAGCATCCACCACGAGCCGGTGTTTGTTCAGCAATTCGTTAATGGTCCGGTGATTTCCCGTTTCAGGCAGGGAGGTTATTTCATTTTGCCCCGAAGGTGAAACAAAAAGGCTTCCATCCACCTTGTTGTGGGAATAAAAAATTGTAAGCGCTGCTTTTTTCAAACCGAGGGTAACAGCGGCACCGCGAAAAAAGCGGTTTTCATTGGATGAAGTATTGGGTTTTATTCCCGTACCATAATATTTTACGGAAGTAGCTTCGGCTGATTTCCCAAATGCCAGTCCCGACCAAAGGCACAATCCCTGTCCAAATTCAAGATGATAATCGCCGACAACAGCTTTTTTCAGGATACCGAGGCCTGAAACATAGGCATAAGCCGAGAAAAAATCGGGAAATGAAGGTTTATGTTTGCCCAATATCTGTTTTACGCTGTCACCTAACCGGGAGGGAAACAATACTTCGCCGGCATCTTTTTCGGCAGTAAAGCCCCATCGCAAATGATCGTTCGAACGAAATGCATAGCGGAAATAAAGGTTTTGAGGGGGCCCGAGAAAAACGGAACCCGGTTTCATCCAAGCCGAATCGGCAGGAATTTTATAACCGGCTTCGGTTTCCAGCAATTGGGAATAACGCATCAAAACCTGATGGTCACCGTATTTAATGGCCTTTTTCCATGAAAACGGCTTCGTTTTTTTGCAGGGCCCTGTCCTGATGAACGGACTAAGTTGCCTGATGGTATATTTGTTAAAGCCGGAAATGTATTGCAGTTCGAACAAACTGTAGATGATTCCATTTTTGTGAATATAATTTTTCAGGGCAATCAGTTGCATTTCGTTGAGAAGATGTAGTTGAACCAGTTTTTCAGTTTCGGGACCATTTATGTTAATGGGATGTCTGGCATAAAATATATAACTACCGGTTAAATCGGAATAATCCTGCTTTAAATCCGATGATCTGCTCAGGTTTTCAAGCTGGTTGGCAATAAATTCGGATGAAGGGCGCAATGTATCACTGTTTTGGGCAGAAACATTAAAATTGATTCCCTGTAATAACAGGACGATCGATAATATCCAATATGTTTTGTTTTGTTTCATTTCAGAAAGAGAATACAAATGATGCCTCGGGGGAAAAACCCAAAGACTGATGCATAGTGGCAGCTATGTCGAAATGCAGGTTTTTCGTACGCCATCCTAACCCAAACGAAAAAACATCCCCTGTCGAACCAAAGCCTGTACGAAAAACAAACTGTTTCCGGAAAAGGTATTCCACACCACCGCGAACAACAAAAGGCCGGTTTTCTGTGTTTTTTTCTACTTCGGCAGTGGCCAGCAGGTTTTCAGAGAAATGATAAGCCAAACCCAAACGGTAAACGGAAGGGATTTTCTCCTTTGCATAACCGGCCAGTTTAACAGGTACCGGATTGAAAACATAAATCCCCAGGGTTAGCTTTTTAAAAATGTCCGTTTGAATCCCGATGGCAAAAGAAAAGTTGTTGCGACTGCCGTAAATGTCGCCAAACCCTGTTTGCAAATAATCAAGTTGAACGCCCATGCGTAGTTTTCTTCCGAAAGCCCGGGCAAAAGTCAAACCGAGCTTCATTTGGTGAAACAGGGAAAAACCATAATAACGCAAACTAAGACCAAGGTTACCGTATTTTACCGGTGAGACAACCCCGAGACTGGCGGTTCCCATATGTGGCAACAGAAACCTGTTCTCATATCCCAGTCCGGCAGAGAAATTCTTCACAACGGCCATTCCCGCCAGGTTGTTTTCAACACCCCAGAAACCTGTCAATGCAACGGAGCAATGATCTAAACCGGCCTGTCTTGCGCCGGCAGGCATCCAAAGGCCACCGCTTCTCGCCGGGGGCATACCAATAACCAATAGAAAGCTAAGAAGCAGAAGTTTAACTTCTCGGAAAAGACTTCCGGCAAGGGTACTCATAACAAAAAAGGTGTTTTCACTAAATTGATGGCATAAAATTATAAAAATTTTTTAATGGGAAAAATTATTGTCCGGGTTATTGCTGAAATGTTTATTTTAGTTTCAAAAATAAGGATATATGGAATTTGTTGAAGAACTGATAAATAAAGCCTGGGAGGAACGTCGTATTCTGGATTCGGAAGAGGTCAGAAAAGCTGTTTTTGATACCATAGAGGCACTGGACAAAGGAAAAGTAAGGGTTGCTGAACCGGAAGGAGGGAGCTGGAAAGTAAAAGACTGGGTCAAAAAAGCCGTTATCCTTTATTTCCCTTTGAGGAAAATGGAAACCATGGAAACCGGCATGTTCGAGTTTCATGACAAGATTCCTTTAAAGAAAGATTATGCTGTGCAAAACGTTCGGGTCGTACCCCATGCTATTGCCCGGTACGGGGCCTATCTGGCACCAGGGGTGGTTATGATGCCTTCTTATGTGAACATCGGCGCTTACGTTGACAGTGGTACCATGGTAGATACCTGGGCTACGGTTGGGTCCTGCGCACAAATCGGGAAAAATGTACATCTGAGCGGAGGCGTGGGTATTGGCGGGGTGCTTGAACCTGTTCAGGCAGCCCCGGTTATTATCGAAGACAATTGTTTTATCGGCTCCCGTTCCATCGTAGTGGAAGGTGTCAGATTGGGCAAAGAGGCTGTTCTTGGTGCCAATGTGGTTTTGACCCAAAGTACAAAGATCATCGATGTGAGCGGTCACAGCCCGAAAGAATACAAAGCTTATGTCCCGCCCAGGTCTGTTGTTATCCCCGGCAGCTACACACGGCATTTTCCGGCAGGTGATTATCAGGTTTCCTGTGCATTGATCATAGGAAAACGGAAAGCTTCCACAGATATGAAAACATCACTTAATGAAGCCCTGCGTCATTTTCAGGTTGCCGTTTAAAATTTTTTTATGGATAAGGTGCTTATCATACAAACTGCCTCGCTGGGCGATGTGGTACTGGCCACGCCACTCATTGAAAAATTACATCATTTTTTTCCACAGGCACAGATCGATTTTCTCCTGAAAGAGGGGACAGAAGCCTTGTTGCACCATCATCCTTATCTAAAACATCTGATCGTTTGGGACAAATCGAAAAAAAAATACCGGAACCTGCAGGAGATCATTGCTTTTGTCCGTAAACAAAAATATGATCTGGTTATCAATACCCAAAGGTTTGCTTC
>JALUYM010000055.1 GCA_027018745.1 Bacteroidales bacterium
TCCCCAATCACCACCGGTTTTCCCAAACATAGTAAGTCCGTTGAGTGCCAGTGTTGCGTCCAGCATAATATTTGCCCGTAAATCCACATTTTGTAAATTGTTGAGCAGTTTCGGTGCCCACATCATGGCATCTCTGATAATGGAAAGGGTGATGCTGTCAATGACTGAAGGTTCCCCCTGGCCAAAAAATGCTTCCAAGGCATGTGCTATCAGGTCCACAATACCATAAGCTGTGTAATTTTTAGGGACAGTAACTGTAAAAGAAGGATCCAGAAAAGAATCTTTCGGGAACATGAGCGGGTTGACAAATCCCAGTTTCTGACCTGTTTGTTGGTTTTGCAATACGGCAGCGGCATTCATTTCTGTGCCTGTGGCGGCCAGCGTCAGCACGGTAACCAGCGGAACAGTTTTTTGGGGTTGCACCTGCCAGGTCATAAAATCCCATGGATCTGTATCGTTGGCTATGCCCAGACTGATGATTTTTGATGAATCAATAACACTGCCGCCGCCCAATGCTACAACAACATCAATATTGTTTGCTTTCCCCAAAGCAATGGCTTCCCGCACATTATCCACTACCGGGTTTGGTTTAATGCCGTGATATTCACGAATTTTAAGGCCCGCTTTTGCCAGTTGTCCCAATACTTTCTCAAAATAACCGTACTTTTTTACGGAACCCTGGCCGTAAATCAGCAGGACGTTCTTTCCGTATTGCCTGACAGTTTCACCGAGGGTATCCGTAACGCCTACCCCAAAATGAAGGTGTACGGGATTATATGCAATGAAGTTTTCGATGGTCATATTTTTTTATTTTTAAAATGAAAAGCAACTTTCTTCCTTTCCACAAAAGTAAAAATTTTGGATGTATATCATAAAATTGTTATGACATGTTGCCCTGATACTTTTTATTCGTTAAATGAACGCAACAGGTATTTAGAAAATGGTTGACCAACAACTTCCTAAAGAAAGAAGGCAACTAAAAATGATTGTTTATAAAAAGTATGGGGCAGAAAAAATCGCATTTTTTCCCACAAAAAATACCGGATAAAGAAAATGCAAATCCGGTATTTTGTCCTGCGGGGAAATGAAGGCGTCTAATAATTTGTTTCCTGTATTTCAAAATAAGACTGCGGATGCAGGCAGGCCGGACAAACTTTGGGTGCTTTTTTCCCTTCATGGATATAGCCACAGTTACGGCATTTCCAAATTACAACGCCTTCTCTTTCAAATACACGGCCTTCTTCCAGGTTTTTATACAGTTTTGCATAACGCTCCTCATGTGCTTTTTCTACTTTGGCAATCATCCGGTAGGCGGTGGCTATCTCTTTAAAACCTTCTTCCTCGGCAACACGGGCAAACTCGGGATAAAGTTTACTCCACTCTTCGTTTTCTCCTTCGGCGGCAGCTTTCAGGTTTTGCAATGTGGTACCAATGATTCCGGCCGGATAAGTAGCTGTAATTTCCACCGGGCCTCCTTCCAAAAATTTAAAAAAACGTTTGGCATGCTCTTTTTCGTTAAGGGCTGTTTCTGCAAAGATGGCAGAAATTTGTTCCAGCCCTTCTTTTTTTGCCTGTTTGGAAAAATAGTCGTAACGCATTCTTGCCTGCGATTCGCCGGCAAATGATTTTAACAGATTTTGTTCTGTTCTGCTTCCTTTTAAACTTTTCATGTTTTACTGTTTTAAGATTAAAAATTTAATATTTAATTTCCCGGCAATGAACAAGACAGTTTTTCTTTTGTTTGAAAGAAATGCTCCCATTGCCTTGTAATGTTTTTATTTTTGTTCGGGATTTTTTCTGTTTCCAATAATCTGAATTTTAATGTCTTCTATGTTAATATTTTCTAATTTTTGATTTTTGTTGAGATAATCTGTGATGATCCGGTATAGCGCATCATCAAAAAAATCCACAATTTCATGTTCGTCGCTAAGGTATAAATGAAAATGTTTTTCTGTGATGGCATCAAAGCGGACCACGTGGTCTATGGTTTCTATTTTCCCAATCACCTTTTTTGAAACCAGCATGTTGAGAATTTGATAAACCGTTCCGGCCGAAATGTTAGGATAGGCTTTCCGAATGGTTTTGATTAAATCATCAGCCGTGGGATGATGCGGATTGTCCATCAAAGCTTGTAACACCGCCATCCTTTGAGGTGTTATTTTCATCCCGGCGGCTTTTAACTTTGTCTTAATCTGGTTTAATTTCAAAACTGAAGTATTTCTAATTAGGAATTTTTCCTATTTAATAATAGCACAAAGATAGTGAATATTTTTTTGATGTCAACTTAATTTTTAATAAATATTTTTGCGGTGTATGTCATTTGGAATGAAACAGGGGAAACCCGTTTATCAACCAGATTTATCCCTACCTTTGCAGGAAATAAAGCGGAATTTTTTCCTAAGATACAGAATAACGGACAAATGAACGAAAATTTGGACCCCACGGGTAATACTTTGAGCAAGATCGAAAAGGAGATTGAGAACGTCCTGCGGCCCGGGCGTTTTGAAAGCTTTGCCGGTCAGCCCAAGGTTGTGGAAAACCTGAAGGTTTTTGTACAGGCTGCCAAAGAACGGGGCGAGGCGCTGGACCATGTGTTGTTGCACGGTCCCCCCGGATTGGGAAAAACCACTTTATCCCACATAATTGCCAATGAACTGGGTGTGAACATTATTACTTCTTCCGGGCCGGTGTTGGATAAACCTGGCGACCTGGCGGGGCTGCTTACCAACCTCGAAGAAAACGATGTGCTGTTCATTGATGAAATTCATCGCCTGAGCCCGGTGGTAGAAGAGTATCTGTATTCTGCCATGGAGGATTTTAAGATTGACATTATGATCGAAACAGGGCCCAATGCCCGTTCGGTGCAAATCAGCCTGAACCCTTTTACGCTGGTGGGGGCTACTACACGCTCGGGTTTGCTCACTGCGCCATTGCGTTCGCGTTTCGGGATTACTTCGCGGCTTTCGTATTATACAACACCTGTTTTGGCAGGCATTGTCAAACGTTCGGCCTCTATTTTACGTGTAAAGATCGATGATGATGCCGCTCTGGAAATTGCCGGCCGCAGTCGCGGCACACCGCGTATTGCCAACCTTTTGTTGCGGCGCGTGCGCGATTTTGCCCAAATCAAAGGCAATGGTAACATCAATATGGCCATATCGCAACATGCTTTAGAAGCCCTTAATGTGGACAAGTATGGTTTGGACGAAATGGATAACCGGATTTTGTCCACCATAATCGAGAAATTCAAAGGCGGACCGGTGGGCATAACGACCATCTCAACTGCTGTGGGAGAAGAGGCCGGTACTATCGAAGAGGTATACGAGCCTTTCCTGATTCAGGAAGGATACATCATGCGGACACCTCGCGGACGGGAAGCCACCGAACTGGCTTATCAACATTTGGGCAAAACTAAAAATCCCGGGCAGGGAAAGCTGTTTTAATGCTGAAAAACAAAGGATATTAATTCTCTGTCCTGAATATATCATACCCTGTGCCGTCGCTTTTGCGGGGTGAAAAGTAAAACGGTTATCAGGATCACAAAGGTGGTTGCCAATGCATTTACAAAAATTTGCCACAGCGTATGCCCTATGTTGTGAAGGCTGAATACTTCAAGAAATGTGAGTAAAAACTGGTGAAACAAAACAAGGGTAAAGGCGTATTTCAAAAATCCCGCCACTCCCAGTTTGGAGAGTCCGGGTTCTTCCCCTTTGGTATATTCCAGGGCGGGGAAGTAAAATTTGATGACTCCCGGACGGGCAAAGGCCATAAAAACGACAGCTGCTGTTTGTAACCCTAATGTGTTTTCAAAAAAATCAACACTCAAACCGGTGATAAATGCCAAAAGCAGAAGCAGGATTTTGTTGGTGTCTAAAGGTAATAATAAAATGAACAATAAGTAAATATAAGGA
>JALUYM010000056.1 GCA_027018745.1 Bacteroidales bacterium
CAGGCCCTGATGGACACCGGGAGTGTTCCGGAAAAATTCATATACATGAGTAGCCTGGCTGCCTTCGGGCCGGGAAATGAACAAACATTACAGCTGATAAAAGATACGGATACCCCCCATCCCATTACACTTTATGGAAAAAGTAAGTTAAAGGCAGAAACCTATATCAAATCTTTACAAAATTTTCCGAACCTCATATTCCGGCCTACCGGCGTTTACGGAATGCGGGAAAAAGATTATTATCTGGCTTTTAAAAATGTGAAAAACGGCTTGGAATCATATATAGGCACCTCAGAACAGCATCTTACCTTTATTTATGTGAAAGACCTGGCCCGTTTAATTTTTGATGCGTTACCTTCAAACATTACAGGGAAATCCTATTTTGTCAGCGATTTAAACCAATATACTGCCAAAGAATTTCACAGCCTCATTAAAAAAGCCCTGCATAAAAAAACAATATCGCTGGTCGTGCCCAAACCCATTGTCAGAATCATTCTTTTTTTCAACGAAAAACTATTTTGTCTTTTTGGAAAAGCTCCTGTGTTAAATACGGAAAAATACAAAGAACTTATTTGTAAAAACTGGTTGTGCGACAGCAACTCCATCGTCAGGGATTTTGGCTTCGTGCCGGCATATGACCTGGAAAAAGGTATTCAGGAGACTTTGGCCGGATATAAAACAAAAAAACTACTTTAGCGGTTTTCCGACATTCGGAAGCCTTTTTAAAGCTATTGTTTTTCAATATTTTACAAAGGCGAAGAACCATCAAAAGAACCGGCTGCCATTCATAAAATAAACCTGTAGAAACCGGAACAGAAAATAAAATCCAATGATTATCAGTACTATACCAAGGGACAAGTTGATTTTCCGTTCGGTTGTGTCAGAAAGGAACTTTTTTGCCCAGCGCAATACGAATGACAAAGTAACGAGATAACTTGCTATACCCAACCCTCCAAACAATATAAACAACAGGTGTGTGTGTGTTGTAAATTTTTTAATCAATCCGATACGCCCTTCAATATCAGCGACAGTGAGCCACCAAAAAATCATCATGGGGTTTGTAACAGCCAATGAGAATCCTACCACGAAAGAAATACCCCTGTGTTTCAATGTTTTACTCACACGTGATACATGGATGGTTTTCTTGTAATTCTTCAAAGTATGTCCGCCCAGAATAAACAGGATGATACTGCCGACAAACCAAAATCCCGCCATAACGATCTTTTCTTTCAAAAACGGTGCAATACCAAAAAAGGCAATAAACCCGTACATAACATCTGACAACGCAGAACCAAGCACAATCATTAAAGCGGCCTTCACATGACCTGACAACGATCTCTTTGCCAATTCTATTTGCGTAGCGCCAACAGGTATAGCGGTAAAAAAACCCATGATATAAATGGCAATTAAGCCCAACGTCAAATACATGATAACTTTTTTAAATATGAAATAATTAAATTGCCCATCTCGTCGGGCTGCAGGCCATCAAAACAACGAATTGTTTTACATCTCTTGGAAAGTTTGTTAATACAGGAAATATTACGGCAGGGGCTCCGGGACACAAAAACATGTGAAGGAGCATCCTGTGGAGCCGGTAAATAGGACGGGTTTTCCGAATCATAGGCATAAATCCGGGAAGGTGTAGCACCAAAAACAGAAAACACAGCCGTTTTGTTTCTCAACCAATGTCCCCCGGAATCCATCTTGCGTGTCGCTGCCAAATGAAGCGGCCCGGTATCATTGGTAATAAAAACATCACATTGATCTAACAGGGCAGCATAAGTTTCCAAAGAAAAATTTCCGGGCAGCACAACGACTTTCTTCTTTTCTTTTCCCAACCTTTCCAAAATCTCATTTTCTATCCCCTTAAAAACAAAACCATGTCCCAACAATAAAAGTTTAACTCCCTCAAAATCCAATAATTTTTTTAACAGTTGTACCTGAAGGTTCAAAGGAAACTTTGTATATGGCGATGTGGCATCCGGATTAAACATGACAATGCCATTTTTCCCCAAAAAACCCAGTTTTGCCAAAAATATACGGGCTTCTTCAATGGACTCTTTGCCAATAAAAACGGGAACTTCTTTTAAAACAGGATGGGTTTTGGCTGTTTCTTCCGGAAATAATCGGGTAAGATAATCAAATGTTTTTTTTCGCAAATGGTTTACTTCGTTGGTTTTCAACTCTGTATAAGTTATTCCCATGGTCAGGCCATAGTGATTGAGAAATTGCGCATGGAACCCCGAAAACGTTTCAGCAATAAAAAAAGGACAAAAATTGATAATTAATTCATAATTATTATGACGGACCAGTTCTTTCAGCCTCAGAATATCCCCTTCCCCGGGGATGGCCGTACCCGAAAAAACGGGAAATGTCCTGTCAATATCAGGATTGGCTTTTATTAATGACAAGGTTTTTTTGTTAATAGCATAATGTACCTGCTTTGCCGGAAAAAGTTGTTTAAGTGTCTGACAGGCTACCTGCAGGTTTATGGCATCACCGATGTTCAAATCACTGATTACTAAAATAATTCCGGGTTTATCCTTTCGCAAAACAATTTTTCTCTGCCTTTTAAAGGCCATGTTTAAAAAAAGTTCATTTCCATAAACAAGACGGACAAAACGTTCTGTGATAATTTTGCCGGCCACCGGCCATTGATTGGTAAGGTAAGAAGAAAGGAGGGGAAATAATTCGGCAGCATTTTTTGCAGGAAAAGTTATCCCTTTTTTCTGTTTTATGCTTTTATGGCGACTTAAAAAAAACTTAAACATCCTGTCCTTTTTCTCTTTAAAAAATTTTTTCGGCCAAAATTAAAACGGCGCAATAGTAATTATTTTATTTTAATGAACCAATTTTAATAGTTGTCATAAAACAAAATAGTTTGTGCGGGACAGGAAACTTGTACTCTCATTCATGTAGCTGTGATGACGTTATTTTGTTTTGTGTTGGTTCGTTTAAGTTGATTCCTTTCACTTGTATAAAGAAAACAAACAAACCGGCAGCAGTTGCCAATCCTGCAAAATAAAAAATGTAAATTATGCCAATGGTTTGCATAAGCAATCCGGATATTAGCGGAGAAATAACCATGCCGGCATAAAGCGATGTCATAAACAGGCTGGTAGAAGAGCCCATGCCGTATTTTTTCCCTACCATGGTGTTAATGGCAGATGTAGCCGGTATTCCCATAGCCCTGCCTGTTCCCCATAAAACGTTGAGCAACAACAGCAGGAAAAAGTTTCCGGTTTGAGGGATAAGGATGAGGCTGATTATGCTCAACAAGCCCCCCAACAGAATGAGTTTATTTTTGGAAAGTTTATCTGCCATTTTCCCAAAAGGAATCTGAAGAAACGATAAAAACAGGATATTGACCGTGAGCATGACCCCTACCTGGGAAGCAGTGATCCCAAAAGAAAAAGCATAAATTGATAAAAAAGAAAGCAGGGAGCCTCTCCCCAAAGCAGAAACAAAGCGGAAGATCAACAGTCCCCGCATGACTTTCAACTGTAAAATAGTTTTAAAAGATGATTGTTTCAACTGTTTTCGTTTGCCTGTAAAAGCTTCCCCTTCGGGAAGGAAAAACAAAGCAAGGAGAAAAACGAGCCCTGTTATTCCCGAAAGTGCATAAAAAGCGGCATCTATTCCGTAAGCATCATTCAGTACACCGCCCAACAAAGGTCCCAGCCCCAGTCCGATAAAACGGGATACATTAAAATTGCCCATGTAACGTCCCTCCTTTCCTTTGGGCGAAATATCCCCAATGAAGGCCATGATTATGGGAAGTGTCATGGCAGATGCAAAACCCTGGAAAAAACGGACTACAGAAAGTAATAATGGATTGGTGGCAAAAACATAGCCCAGCGAAAAAACAGTATACAAAAACAGGCCCAATG
>JALUYM010000057.1 GCA_027018745.1 Bacteroidales bacterium
GCCGCAGGCGACCATGCCGAGCTTTGGATAATTCCGGGTCGCGGCCATTCCGACTGCCATTTGGAAAAAGGTTTTTGGGAAAAGGTAATCGAATTTATGAAAAGTTAATTCTACAAAAACATTCCCTTTCTTGTTTTATTAATGGGCAAGATTTTATTTGTTACTACTTTCTCTTCATCGGTAATTTTGTCCTGCGGATACCATCATAAGCATACAAAGCATTGGCCACTGCTCCTGCCGTGGGCACCAGTCCAATTTCTCCGATTCCTTTGGCCCCGTAAGGGCCTACCGGGTCTTTTACTTCCACGCCGATCACTTCAATTTCAGGGGTTTCATGTGCCCGCAGGATTTTCAAATCGCGCATACGGTCGCTCACCAAATAACCGTCTTTCATGGGCAGGTCTTCTGTGAGGGCATAACCCAGTCCCATGTGCACAGCACCCTGAATCTGTCCCTCGAAAAGCATGGGATTCATAACTTTTCCTGCATCGTGGGCCGCCACAAATTTTTTGATCTTTCCATCATCGTCCAAAATACAGAGTTGGGCAGCATAGCCATAGGAATAATGGGTAATCTGTTCTTTCACATCGGTGCCGGGTTTGGTAGTCCAGTCACAAACATATTTTCCACGGTACACTTTTCCGGTCAACTCTGCCAGCCCATGGTTTTCCAAATCTTTTTTCAACCCTCTTGCTGCTTCTATTACGGCCAGGCCGACTAAAGCCGTGGCGCGTGATGAGGTTGTCATCCCCGTCTTGATCTGTGCCTGAGTGTCTACCACTACTTCGATAATTTCCGGGTCAATGCCCGTTTCCTGGCAAAGTGTTTGCATGGCCATGTTGTGCACACCTTGTCCCATCTCTGTCCACCCGTGCTCCAACCGGACCTTTTTATCAGAAAGAATTTCAATTTTCACGGTTGAATCATCAATCATACCGTTGCCCACGCCTGAATTTTTAATGCCACAGGCCAGTCCTGCATATTTTTCTTTATAAAACTGTTCTTTCACAGCTTCAAGGCAGGCGCGAATACCTACACCGGCCATCAACCGCTGACCAGTACTGGTAGACAAACCGTCCACCAGGGCATTGTCGTAACGGAATTGCCAGCGATCAAAGCCGCCCTGTTCGCAAAGATCATCAATGAGGCTTTCGAGGGCAAATGTCACTTGATTGGCGCCGAAACCACGCATAGCGCCACAGGGAATATTGTTGGTATATACTGTTTTGGCTTCAATATCAATGTGTGGAACATAATAGCCGCCCGAAGCATGTCCGGCTACGCGTTCCATTACTTTATCGCCCACGGAAGCGTATGCACCGGTATCGCCCACGGCCCGTAGTTTCAGGGCCGTCAACTTCCCGTTCTCGTTGGCAGCCAGCGTCATGTCCATAAAAACAGGATGCCGTTTGGGATGCAGGCGGATGGACTCTTCACGTGTCAATGTTAATTTCACCGGCTTTTGCAACAAAAAAGCAAACAAACTGGTGTGACCCTGAACACTCAAGTCTTCTTTTCCACCAAAACCACCGCCATTGGGAACAAGGACCACACGGACTTTTTCTTCGGGCAAACCAAGAATTTGTGCTACCTGTCGCCGGTCCTCGTAAATCCCCTGACCCTGGCTGTACAATTTGACGCCATTACCATCAGGCAGGGCAATGGCTGCCTCTTTTTCAAGAAAAGCATGTTCTATACGCTGGGTTTCAAAATGGCCTGAGGCCACATATTTGGCTTTTTTCAGCTCTTCTTCCGGATAACCGATACGGAATTGGGTTGAATTGAAATGGTTGGGCCTCTCAGGATGAATACGCGGGGCGTCAATGGCCTTAAAAACATCTGTTACAGGCTCATGTACTTCGTATTCTATCTGAATGAGTTCAACTGCCCTGCGGGCTATATCATCCGAATCCGCCACCACACCTGCGATAACATCACCAATGTAATGGGTCATTTCCCCTTCGGCAATCATCACCGGCCAATCGGGAATGATCAGTCCGATCTTATGTGCCCCCGGAATATCTTTGGCTGTGAAAACACGATGAACGCCAGGCAGTTTTTCTGCTTTTGAAGCATCAATCTTCAACACTTTGGCTGAAGGATAATCACTAAATTTCAAAGCAGCAAAGAGCATACCGTCGAAAAAATAATCGTCTACAAATTTTCGTTCACCAATGGCTGTTTCATAAGCCTGGTACTTGGGTTGCGAAACCCCGACTTTGCCGGAAGTTTTGGTAATCTCCAAATGCTTGTGTTGGCGCAAGGCTTCGCCGGCATATAACACAGCTTCTTCGATTTTTTTATAGCCTGTACAACGGCAAAGATGTGGTTTAATGGCCTGGCGTACTTCTTCGAGAGAAGGATTGGGATTTTTTTCCAGCAATACTTTGGTACGGCTAATGAATCCCGGCGTACAAAAACCGCACTGCACAGCCCCTTTGTTTACGAAAGCCTTGGCGATAGTGTCTTTCACATAATCGGGAAAACCTTCGGGTGTAAAGATCACCGCATCCTGTAAACGCCCCATTTTTTGTACACAAGAAAGCATGGCTTTGCCATTGATTTCCACGGTACATGCCCCGCAGGCAGCCTGTCCCGAGCATCCGTCTTTCACGGAAGTCAGGTGCTTTTCGTTTCGCAGGTATTTCAGCAGGGTCAGATCAGGATCACCGCTATATTCCTGCTTTTCGTTATTTAAAGTGAAAGTGATCATCCCAATAATTTTTTTAGTTCATTCAGGTTGGATTCAATGGCCGCCGGCATTTCCAGTTTTTGGCTTACTGTTTTAATGTCTTTGAGTCCGCTGCCGGTAAGTAGCACCACATTTTCGGAACCATCCTGCAGTTTCCCACTGTTTTTGTAAGACAGAAACCCTGCAAAAGCTGTGGCTGCCGCAGGTTCGGAAAAGATTCCGGTGTTTTTTGCCAACAGTGAAGAAGCTTCCAGGATCCTATCATCGGAAACGGTAAGTGTTTCGCCCCGGTATTTTTTCAAAAATCCGCGGGCCATATAAAAATTGCGGGGAATATCCACTGAGATAGAGTCTGCCACTGTATGGCTGGGGTGAATTTCAAAAAGATCGTTGTCAAGGTTTCGCACCAGGTTGTCGCTGCCTTCGGACTGCACTGCAACAATAACCGGCATTTTTTCGATGATGCCCATGGCAAGCAGGTCCTCAAAACCTTTGTATACCCCCGAAATAATTACGCCATCGCCCACAGGCACAAAAATCCGGTGTGGTATTTGCCCGCCAAGCTGGTCGAAAAGCTCAAAAGAAACAGTCTTTTTCCCTTCGATGGTAAGGGGATTAAAAGCAGTGTTTCGGTTATACCAACCATAAGCTTCGGTAGCTTTCACGCTCAAATCAAAAGCGTCATCATAAGTACCTTTCACAGGAACAATTTGTGCACCATACATCATAATCTGCGTCAGCTTGGCCAGCGGTGCGCTTTCAGGAACAAGGATAATGGCTTTCTGGTGTTGCGAAGCGCAAATCCCTGCCAGGGACGAACCGGCATTGCCGGTGGAAGCTGCAATAATCAAAGGCAGGCCATGCTCTTTGGCATAAGCCGAAACAACATACGAAGCCCTGTCTTTAAAAGAAAATGTAGGATTCTGGGAATCATCTTTCAGGTAAAGCTGGCATTTCAATGCTTCCTGCCCGAGGTTGTCAATCCGGTAAAGCGGCGTTTTCCCCACTTTTAGCGGCGGCAGGCTGTCCACATTTTCCACCGGCAGCAGGTCCAGATATTCTTTGGCTTTCAGCTGATCAAAATCTACTTCGGCTTTCCGCAGTTCATCAAAATGATACAAAGTTTTCAGAACTCCTTTTGGCGGTTGGTTCTGCATGTTACTGGCAGCACAATCCGGACAGAGA
>JALUYM010000058.1 GCA_027018745.1 Bacteroidales bacterium
TATTTTTTTGTTAAACTCGGTAGTATCTGTGCGGGCCCCGAGGTGAATTACCTGATTCACTTCGTTGATATTTTCATCGAACCATTTAAAAAAAGCGTCACGTTGAACTTTCTGTGCAAACTTTTTATCTTTCCAGTTATTTTCTTTGGCTTTTTTGGTGAAATCATCTACAATCACAACGTTTTCAAGCCCTTCCAAATTCAGTTTTTCCAACATTACGCTGCCAATGAAGCCGGCAGTTCCGGTCAATACAATCATATGTTTTTTTTTACAAAAATAAACGAAATCCGGTTTTCAGCATATTCTCAAAAAGGCTTTTAAAAAAATTATCTATAACCGTAAGCAAGTCTTATCTCGAACTCAGGTTATTAAATCATCGGGGCATCCCATTGTTCATAAATTTCGTAAAAAATTTATTTAGGAAAGTAACACCCTTTTCATTTTGCCTTATCTTTGTACTTCGGTAACACATAAATTATGTTAGCGAACCACATTCAATCTTTTGTTCAGCCGTCTTCCATTGTGGAAGAGGTTTTTAATTTTTCAGACGGTCATCACCGTCTTTTTTTATGTTTTTTCTTATCAAAATCCAACTTCAATGATCCAATTAAAAAACCGGGACCTGATCTCTATTACCGATTACAGTAAAGAGGAAATTTTAAAGGTACTGGATATCGCCGAAGACTTTGAAAGAGACCAGCGACAGAAAATCCTTACCAACTACGTGATCGCCTCATTGTTTTTTGAACCTTCCACCCGCACAAGGCTCAGTTTTGAGAGTGCCGTGCAATATCTGGGCGGGAGAATTATCGGATTTGCCAGCGCTGATACTTCCAGCGTCAGGAAAGGTGAATCGTTAAAAGACACCATTCTGACTGTCAGTAATTACTCCGATCTCATCATTATGCGCAACCCGTTGGATGGCAGCGCCCGGTACGCCAGCGAAGTGTCACCCGTGCCCGTCATCAATGCCGGCGATGGCTCCAACCAGCACCCCACACAATGTTTGCTTGATCTCTATTCCATCCGTAAAACACAAGGAACATTGGAGAACCTTCAAATTGCATTGGTTGGCGACCTGAAATACGGACGCACCGTACACTCACTGGTACAAGCCCTCAGCCTGTTCCATGCCACTTTTCATTTGGTATCGCCCGAATCGCTGAAACTGCCCAGCGGTGTTAAAAAATGGATAAAAGATGCCGGACTGGAATATTTTCAGTATACCGAATTATCAGAAGTTATTCCTTTTGCAGACATTCTTTACATGACACGCATTCAGGGTGAACGTTTCCCGGATCCCATGGAATATGAAAAAGTAAAAAACTCTTACATTCTGAACAACAGCATGCTGGAAAATTCAAAAGAGAGTCTGCGCATTTTGCATCCGCTGCCGCGCGTAAACGAGATCAGCGAAGATGTGGACGACAATCCCAAAGCTTATTACTTCCAACAGGCCAAAAACGGCGTGTATGTCCGCCAGGCACTGATTGCTGCCATTTTAGGATTAAAAGAATAACCGGAATAAACCAAAAATCATGAACAGTAAAAGAACCGAACTGAAAGTACAGGCCATCCGCACCGGAACGGTCATCGATCATATCCCCGCCGAAAACACTTACCGTGTTTTTTCCATGCTGAGCCTTGAAAAAAGCACGGACCATGTCTATTTCGGCACTAACCTCGAAAGCAAAAAAATGGGGAAAAAGGGGATTGTGAAGATCAGCAACAAATTTTTTGAACCGGAAGAGATCAGTAAAATCGCCCTCGTGGCACCCCATGCCACCCTCATCGAGATAAGGGATTATGACATTGTGAGGAAATACAAAATCACATTGCCCGAAGAAGTCCACAACCTGGTGAAATGTGTTAATCCCAAATGTGTGACAAACAACCAGCAGGTGCCAACTCATTTCCGGCTGATCACCGACCATCATGGAAAGACCAAACTGGCCTGCCTCTACTGCGAAAAGACCATGAGCATATCGGATATTCAGTTTTTATGATACAAAATGCTGCCATGCGTTACTGCCATCCTGAAGTGGTTTTTTATACGAAAGAGTGGAACGTAGAAGGAAAAAAGGTGCTGGAAGTGATCATCCCCAAAGGCGAAAAACCACCTTACCGTGCCACGGATAAAGAAGGCAAAGCAAAGGCCTATATCCGCATTGCCGACGAAAACATTGTGGCCGGTTTCATCCTGCCGGGACTGGCGAAAATGGAAAACACAAAAGAAAATCAGTTTTTCTCACTGGAAAACATAATGGAGATTTAAGAAAACTTAAAACTATTCGTAAAATTATTGTGTAATTTTGCTCCTGATGAAAGGGAAAATATTCATAATCGTTTTAGCCGTGTTGGTTTCTGCACAAACCATACAGGCACAAACAAGCAGGCCTGCCCAAAAACAACCTGCCAACAACAAGGTGTTGTTCAAACCCAACATACAATTGTCCCTCGGTTCCTCATTTTATAATCTGTACCCCGGTTTGAACGGTTTCAGCTCATGGGCAGCCCCTCAAATAACCATGCCCGTCAGTAAAAAACTGACAATTTCTGCCGGTTTCGCTTATACTAATATTGTGACTTCCGGCATGCCACTTATCGTGAGATCAGGTCATCAGAGCCCTGTCCAGAATTTCGGTACAATTTACGTATCAGGACATTATCAGCTCAATAACAAGCTATCTGTTACGGCATCAGGATATAAAACATTCGACCTTTCACCCAAAAGGAGCAAAGAAACAATCTATTCTCCGGTTTACAATTTCAGCAATGCCGGCGCCATGGTCAATATCAATTATAAAGTAAATAACCATTTCAGGATCAATGCTGCTTTTTCCATGGAACAGCATCCCCCCTACTTCTTCCAGTCATATGGAAACAGTTCTCCGGTATTCGGCGGTTACGGAACCTTTATGCCCCCCGGAGGTCTTTACCAGGGATTTTAAGCATTGCCAAGACAAATAAGCAGGTCAATCGTCATCATCGCCATGGCCATTGGTTTCCTTCCCCGCATATTTAGCCGGATAAGCCTCGTTTTTCTTCACCGATGACCAGATAATCCTGTTGAGCAAATCGTCATTTCCGGCATCTATACCTTCTTTTGCCATCTGCGCTGAAGCCATTGCAAAACGCTTCTGTTTTCCTTTTAAGGTACTCAGTAACGGATTCATTTCATTCAGCGGGATTTCATTTTTCAAAGCCTTATAAGGAGTAAAATCAGGTTTGTTTGTAAATACATCAAACATGGGTTTAGCTGTCGCATCCATAATGTTCATAGGAGGCAGACCTAATATCTGTTCTATGGTCCTTATAATAGATGTCTGGTTATAAGAGGTGCTATCCACTTTTCCTGTTCTGGAATAAGGAGATATTACCATGCCGACGGTACGGTATGCCGAAACATGATCCCAACCGCTTTGCGAATCATCTTCGGTAACAAAGATGACCGTATTTTTCCAAAAGCGGCTGTGGCTTACTGCCTGTACGATTTCTCCAAGGGCATAATCGTTGTCGGCAACCATAGCCCGTGGCGTGGGAAAACCGGGAGCTGTCCCCGCAGTATGATCATCGGGAAGTGCCATTATAATCAGGTTGGGAAAAGCATCCCCTTTCATTTTTTCAAAAGCCTTCAGTTCACGAATAAATGCCCTGGCACGAATCTGATCCGTGATTTTGTGGCTGTCGTATCCCGGATAAATCGGAGACAAAATACCCCGGACACGGGCAATGGTAGTAACATTGGTAAAATGGAAAGGTTTTCCCGCAAGGAAATTATTATAAATATCAGTCCATCCTTCCCCATTGTGCCATACCGGTTTACAGGCTTCCCCGTATATCCGCACGCTTTTTCCGTGATCCAGCGCATCATCCCACAAAAACCCGGTTTTGGGATATGCCATGGCATCATACAGAACGTGGGTGTAACTCCTGAACCAGGCACGGACATTTTTCTCAATGTAATCAGGCACGATAGAAGCATCTGTCCACACATGCCCTTCGGCAGAACATTTTCCGTCGGCTTTGTAATTATCCAGCAGGACATAATTGTTAACCAGTTTATGGGCATTGGGAGTAACCTTTCGACCAAAAGTACAAAGTGCGGCATCCCCGTTACCTTTCTTAATATCCCCGAGAATCTGGTCGTAAGTACGGTTTTCTTTAATGATATAAATCACATGTTTAAAAACAGAAGGCTCACCAATACGCCGGGGAACAGGAACAGGTTTTACCCCTTTGCGGGGCAACAATTTTAACATGGCCAACCTGGCCAGCCGGTTGTTTTCTTTCACAACCTGCGTATACGCTTTTAACTGTTGCCGGTTCGGAACCGGAATAATTGAAATACAGGCGAGCATGCGATGAGAATTGAAATCACCGACAGTGGACCTTCCTTTTTCCAATATCCCCTGATAAAAAGTCCGAAAGGCCCTGTTTGCTTTTTTTACAGTTAACCTGGAACCAATCCCTTCAATATCGGCCACATAAAGCATTTTATTATCTTTCAGGGCTATACCGGCAGGATAAGCAGCTGTGGGAATAAATCCGGTAACCCGGCTGTTGGCAACCGAGTCAACACCACCTGCTTTCCGCCCCAGTGCAACCACTGCCAACGCATCATCCATCCCATTGGCAACATAAAGGGTATGGCCGTCGGATGAAAGTGCCAAACCATTGGGCGAATCACCATAATAGGGATTTTTTTCTTTGTTTAACCTCACCGAAATGGTTTCAACTACCCGGTTTGTCCGGGTACTGATAACGCTGACATCATCATCATTGCCATTGGCCACATACACAAATGCCTGGTCAGGACTTGTAACAATAGCATTGGGATGCAGACCGGTTTGAATCTCTTTTATGGTTTTTCCATTTTGGGGGTTCAACACGCTGACTGTTCCCGAAGAAACTGCCCCAAACCGGTTCACAAAAGCTTTTTCCCAGGGAATCCCGGCAGTTTGCTTATCACCTGCCGGAGGTACAGCTCCTGACCAGTTGGTAACATATAATTTGCCTTTGGCAAAAACTATTCCGTAAGGGGCAAGACCTACAGGTTGTTGCCAAATCACTTTTCCGGAATCCCAATCCAGTTTTGCCACTTCATCGTTCCCATTTAACACAAGGTAAATCATCGGATGCCCGTTTTCTTTATCAATAACAAATTCATTGGGAAGCGAAGCGCTGACGTGCTTTTTCCTTTTAAAATAATACGTCTTAATGTTAACAGCCTGATGCCCGTTCCATTGTGCCCGGACTAAATCATTCCGGTTCCCCCACAGAACATATTGTTTTCCGCCATAATCAAACCAGGAAATACCGGAATAGGTATTCATGGCTTTTCTGCCCTTAAAATATTTCCTCAAAACCAGACGATAGAGCATTTTGTTGTCTGCTGTCCGGACAAATGCAACACTGTAACGCTCTTCAATGGCCAATACTTTCCCGTCGGGCGAAAGGGAGACATCAAGTGCATGGTTTTCCAATGCCGAATCACCAAAGAAAAGAAGCGAACCGGCCGGTTTTAATAGCTTATTGTACGGCATCGACCATACAGAATCTTTTGCCTGGTACACAGTAGCTTTATTTTTGTGTTGACCAGGTTCTGACTGACAACCAAACAGCAGAATGGCTATAAGTGATAAAACGAATAATAAATTTTTCATGTGTTTCATCTATTTGTCTTTTAAAATTATTTAAACAGAATCATCGAGCGTGCAGGCCTGTTAAATTATTGACATTTTAAAACGATCCCTGTTTAAGGTGCAATATTATTGAAATTTAACTTTGCATGCAACTTATGGGAAGTTTATTTTTTTAAGGCCTTTGTAAGACAAAACGTACTATTAAATTATTGATTTTTAACAAAATACATCTAAAAAATCCTGTTTTTAGCTATCTTAAATACAAGAAAATGTAAGACTCTTGGCTTTATGCTCTTTCCTTCTCAAAATTTTACAATCTTCACAACCAACAGGTTGCTGCGGTTATAAATTCTTCGGGTGTCGAATATTTTGTCCAAAGCCCCTTGTAAAGTCCTCTTTCTCAAGGTGATCGCCGGACAATCTTTTTTGCATATTTTTATCAGGATAAGGCAGGCCCCCATGTTTTTAAAAAACTTTTCGATTGTTCTGACTTGCATTTTTGTACAGCCTGTTAAATGTTTGGTTTTTTTATTCTTTCTTTGCAATAAGGATATTTTATTACCAAATTAATGAACGCTTCAGGGAAATGTTAAACACAAAAAGATACAACAAATATTTCATCTATCTTTTTCCCTCCCTTTATCTTTTGCTGGGGTTTTATTTCCGGCAGGTTTTCGGAGACCTCTCCCTGCGCACCATCGATCCTGAGTATATCCATTTTATCAGCGGGTTGTGTGTTTCCACCGGAAAATTCAGCCAGGCCAACATAGACCAGCCGGCAGCCCTGCTGCAGATATTGCTGGCTGCCGTTTTCAAAACCGTTTATTTTTTCAGAAACCACAACCTGCCCTACTTTGAAGATGTAATCAGGCACTCCGACATGTACCTTGCCGTCGGAAATCTTACCATTACCGTCATACTGGCCGGAACCCTGTTTTGGGCAGGAAAAGAGGTTTACAGGATAACGAAAAATCCGGCATATGCCCTGGCCATTCAGGCTTCACCGTTTCTTTTAAACATCTGGTACGATCTTTCGGGACGCATTTATGCCGAGCTGCTGTTCCTCATCCCTGTTTTTATGTTGCAGGTGTTGTTGCTCCGTGAGCTTTACGGCCAACAACAAACCGACAAACAACGGACATGGCTTTATGCGTTGGCCATTGCCATTGGGTTGTCACTAAAAATGACGTTTCTTCCATTTTTCTTTCTCCCGCTGTTTTTCCTGAAAACATTACGCAACAAGCTGAAATACATCCTCTTCACCGTGCTTTTCTTTTTTCTTCTTTCGCCGCAGGTGCTGGTACAGTTCGGCAGGTTCCGGCGATGGATGTTCAGTATTTTCATCCATAACGGAACTTATGAAGGGGGCTCCCGGAGTATTATTGATACTACGGTTTTCACCAAAAACCTGGAAACACTTGTGGGCGCCAAAACGCATTTTTTTGAGGCATTTGCAGCCCTCATTATGCTGACACTGGTATTGATTATTGTAAAAAAAGGGAAAAGCATTCCCGCCAGGACAGGTATGGGTTTAACCGTGGTGCTTCTGGGTTTTGTCTTTTTTATGGGAAAACATTACGAAATGCGTTACTTTGTACCGGCACTTCTGTTTTTCCCTTTTATTCTCATTCTGGATTTGGAGATCATGGCTTCATTTTTCCATAAAAAAACCATGGGTATTGTTCTCAGTCTGCTTCTTATGGTCATTATCGGTTATAAGCTAAAACAGGAAATCCCTTACATGCGTGTTGTTTCCCAAAGTGTCGGGGCACAAGTGGCAGCCCGTGAAAAAACCAGGGCCATAGCAGGCAGCTTACCCAGGGACAGCTATAAAATTATTGTGAGCCAGGATTACGGGTGCCCATACCAGGAATACGCCATCATGTACAGTTTTTGCATGGCCGGAAAAAACTGGCCCGGTTACAAAAAGAAACTCAATAAGCTTTATCCGCTCACTTACCAATACTTTACCTGGGACAACACCATAAAATACTGGGGAAAAGCATTTTATCCCGACAGCATCGTGGCATCCGGAAAACCTGTTTTTCTGTATCTTGAAAAAAACACAAAGGCACTTTACAACAAAACGATTCATAAATTTTTTGCCCGCTATCCTGATTTTACCATAAAGAAAAAATTAATTTTTGAGAACCCGGAAAACGGGGAAGCCATTCTCCAACTTTTTATTACACAAACGAATAAGGGGGTCGACAGATAATTCCTGTTTTTACAATTTTAGTTTTTAACCGGAACACCCCGTGAACAAAACAGGTTTTCCCGATTTTTTTGCCGGTTACTGTCCGGCACCACAGGGTTTTTTTATCTTTGCTTAGAAAAATTCAGAAAACCTGTTCATGGCGCAGACATTATCCATTATCATTCCTACATTCAACGAAGCCAAAACCATTGAGGATATTTTGGAAAAAATTATTTCGGTAAACCTCATTCATAATATTCAAAAAGAAATTATTCTCGTGGACGATGCCTCTACTGACAACACCGAAACACGGGTGAACATTTTCAAAAAAAAACATCCGGCACAAAACATTCGTTTGGTAAGGCAAACTGAAAACCAGGGAAAAGGGGCCGCCATCCACCGGGGTATTACCCTGGCCACCGGCAACTTCATTGTCATTCAGGATGCCGACACCGAATACAATCCGCGGGATTATAACACCTTGTTGGCCCCGGTATTGGAAGGTTTTGCCGATGTAGTGTACGGCTCCCGTTTTATCGGTGGCGAACCACACCGTATCCTGTTTTTCTGGCATTCTCTTGGAAACAAGCTGCTCACCACTCTATCTAACATGTTTTCCAACCTGAACCTCACCGACATGGAAACAGGATACAAACTGTTTCGTGCCGACATATTAAAATCACTTTATTTAAAAGAAAACCGTTTTGGGTTTGAACCGGAAGTAACAGCAAAAATAGCCAGAATCCCTAAAGTGAGAATTTATGAAGTGGGAATTTCGTATTACGGCAGGACTTACGAAGAAGGAAAAAAAATTGACTGGAGAGACGGTTTCCGGGCCATTTGGTGTGTGTTGAAGTACAACCTTTTCGACAGGAAAACATTTAAATGAAAAAACATCTTGTTGCATGGAGCATCACTCTTGTGCTGGTAACAGTGACCTTCTCTGATTTTAGTACAAGAATCTGGCAAAGTCCCGGCCGGATCATTCAATGGGATGTGATAGACTATTACGGGTATTTGCCGGCTGCTTTCATTTACCACGACATTACTTTAAAATTTCAGGATCACTATTCGGGACACAAAAAATTTGTTTTCTGGGCAAAAAAAACAACCACAGGCAATTATGTTTTCAAAATGACCATGGGTGTTTCCGTCATGCTTTCCCCTTTCTTTTTCATAGCCAACGAAGCAGCTGGTCCGCTCGGCTACAATACAGGGGGCTATTCCCTGCCTTATCGCTTTGCCATTGTCATGGCAGCTTTGTTTTATTTGGTACTCGGTTTGGTATTCCTGACCCGTGTGCTGCGAAATTATTTTTCCCAATGGGTCACCGCTCTCATTGTCCTTTCCATCGGACTTGGCACTAACCTGTTCTGGTACAGCACTTTTGAACCAGGCATGTCACATGTTTATACTTTTGCAATGGTATCTGTTTTTCTTTACGTAACCATTTTATGGTACCGCAACAACACACTCCCGAAAGCCATACTCCTTGGACTCATCACCGGATTGATTACCCTTACCAGACCAGTAAATATCCTGTTTGTCCTCTTTTTTCTTTTTTACGATGTAAAAAACCTGCAGGATATCAAAAATAAAATTGTGTTTTTTAAGCACAGGTACCTGCAACTTCTGATCATGACCGTGTTTGGATTTCTAATACTTGTCCCGCAGTTTCTGTATTGGAAAACGGTAACCGGACACTGGCTGTATTATTCTTATGGCAAAGAAGGATTTTTCTTTTTGCATCCGCAAATCTTTCATGTGCTGTTCAGCTTTCGCAAAGGATGGTTTATATACACACCGGTAATGATTTTTGCTGTGTCGGGAATTTATTTTTTGTATAAAAAACACAAAGCCTTCTTTCTTCCTACCCTTTTATTTCTTATTATTTATCTTTATGTAGTTTCTTCGTGGTGGTGCTGGTGGTATGGGGGCAGCCTGGGGCAAAGGGAATTAATTGACATTTATCCTGTTATGGCCCTGCCCCTGGCAGCCTTTGTTGAGTGGATATCCAAAGCAAAGAAAAGAATAGCCCTTCCGGTAGCATCCTTGTTGTTGGCTGCTGTGTTGCTGGGGGCATTTTACAATATCCAGTATTATTATGGTTCCATCCATTGGGATTCTATGACCAAAGCAGCCTGGCTCAACTCTTTTGGAAGGATACACCCCTCGTCACGCTTTTACAGACTTCTGAAAACACCGGATTATAAAGATGCTTTGCTGGGTTTACCCCCCAAAACTGTCCGGGTACCGCAAAAAGAAACCATTGAACACATTATTCAACGCATTAAGAAAGATAAAAACTGGTTTGACCTTGTCAAGGAAAAAGCAAAAAAGAAACAAATTCCGTTAGATTCTATGTTGCAATTAGACGCCAGGTATATTCTCCAACATAAAAAATAAGTCTTGGCTTTTCCCAGGTTGAATAAGGCTTTCTTCCACACCCTAAAGGTATTTTCTGCTACATTTGTATCCCAAAAGAAAGAAAATGAAAAATATTTGGGTATTCATTGTAGTCTTTCTGATCAGCTGGCAGGCAACAGCACAGGAAGGTTATAAAATTCAGGTTGAAATAAAAGGTTTACAGGACAGTTCCCTTTTACTGGCCTCTTATTATGGCAATAAAATCAGGCTTGTGGACACAGCTTTTGCCAGGACACCGGGAAACTTCATTTTCGAGGGTAAAAAAGCACTTCCCGGAGGCGTATACATGACTATAAGCCCTAAGAAAGTAAAGCTTTTTGAATTTCTCATTAACAAAAACCAACATTTCATACTCAAAACTGACACTGTCAACTTATCCATGCATTTGCAAGCTGAGAATTCAAGGGAAAACAAAGTCTTTTTCAATTATCTGCAATACAGCGACAAAATTTACCACAAAGTCCTGCGGCTTAGAAAACAATTAAAACAGACCGGTAAGAATTCACCTGATCATAAAAAGTTACAGAAACAAATTGCCACTTTAAGAAAAGAAAATATCGCCAAAAGAAATGATCTCATCCGGACACACCGGGGTATGTTTGTGGCCAAGTTGTTCGAAGCCATGGAAAATGTCCAACCACCCCAAAATCCCCATCCGTCAGACTCACTGTTTGCATTGCATTATTTGCAAAAACATTACTTTGATCATTTTGACCTTAGCGACCCCCGTTTATTGCGAAGCCCCATGTACGACCAAAGAATAAAGACCTATTTTCGGCAGCTGGTACCATTTCAACCCGACTCGGTGGACAAAGCCATCGACAAGGTAATCGCTTTGGCCAGGCCATCAAAAATATGTGTCAGTTATCTTGTATGGTATTTCACTGTAAAATACCAAAACCCGAAATACATGGGGTTCGACAAGGTTTTTGTTCACATGGTAGATCGATATTTTTCCAAAGAGCCTATCGATAATACACCGGTTTCCGTCTTGAAACTATTGGAAAACAGGGCAAACCAAATCAGACCAACACTTATCGGGAACCTTGCCCCCAAACTTATCCTTCAGGACACAACCGGCAAGTTTGTTTCTTTTTACAATATTCATAATAAATTTACATTGCTGTTTTTCTGGGACTACAACTGCAGCATTTGCAAAAGGCAGCTGGCAGAGTTGGAATCCATTTATCCGGAACTGGTCAAAAAATATGATCTGGCAGTTTATGGCATTTGCATAAATCCTGACCTGAAAGCGTGGAAAACAGCCGTAAGAAACCGTCATTTGCCCTGGATAAATGTTAACGGCACCCGTACTATAAAAGGCGATTTCACCAAACTTTACGACATTCACGGCACCCCGCAGCTTTTTTTACTGGATAAAAACAAGCATATTATTGCCAAGCAATTTTCTGTAAATCAATTAAAAACCATTTTAAAAAACTTTTCGGCAATATCTATGGAAAAATAATTTGCAAAATTCGGACAATCAGGAGCAATATATCGCCGTTATTTATTTACTTTTAACCCTAAAAACGAAACCATTCTGCGAATGAAAAAATTTACTTTTTTCATTTTCTTTACATTTTTGTACTCCTGGGCGTGGGGGCAGTGTAGTGTTACGGCCGATTTTACTTATGCTTATACCGGTTGCAGTACAATACAATTTACAGACGCTTCCACTGTATCGGCCCATTACAATCTTGTCAAATGGGAATGGGATTACGGAGATGGGGTCACGGCCACCGGGCAAACGGTCAGCCACACCTTCACTCCGGGGACTACGGTAAATGTAAAACTGGTTGTCACTGCCGATTCATCCGGTGTAACCTGTCAGGATTCCGTTGTAAAAACAATTGTCGTTCATTCCCTCCCTACTGTTTATGTTGCCAGTGACCACAATCCTTCCTGTGTAGTGATAGCAGCTAAATTTTTTGGATCTTCAGGCATGGAACCCAATATCAAAAGCTGGCAATGGGATTTTGGAGATGGTACTTTTGACACCGTACAGAATCCAACTCACCTGTATACTGACACGGGAACTTATAAAGTATATTTATACGTAGTAGACAGCAACGGCTGTGCCAATGAGAACAGCACACCTCTTTATCAAAAGGTAAACCCCTTGCCCGCCATGGATTTTCATTGGAGTGTTGAGCCCGCCGCCGTAACTGACAATTTGCAGTTTACCGCCACTGTCGATACGACCATTGGGAAAGTAACCTCCTGGCACTGGGATTTCGGGGATGGAGATACTTCCAATATTCAAAACCCCACCCATCAATACAAAGCTGTCGGCCAGTATAATGTAAAGCTTTCCGTTGTAGTTGGCGGATTTTGCCCTAATTCACTAACAAAGACCGTCCATATTGAGCCGTTGCCAGCGCCTGATTTTTCTGTTTCCGTAGCTTGTTTGAACGATACTACTTTTTTTACCGATTTATCCACCACACCAGTAGGTACCATACAGACATGGAAATGGTATTTTGGCGATGGGGACAGTTTGATTGTACACAGCCCGGAAAATCCCAATGTCAAACACATATACGGCACAAAAACAACGTATCCGGTAACACTGGTCACCATCAATTCCGATGGTTATCAGCGCAGCATTACCAAAGATGTTACCGTTGTTCCCAAACCCCTGGCAGATTTCTCTTTTAACGATACCTGTTACTCCCGGCCCACCTCTTTTTATGATAAATCTTTGCCGGAGGGAGGCTCTGCTATTTCCACATGGAGTTGGAATTTTGCTGATACACTTTCCGGCTCTGCCGACTCTTCCCACCTGCAAAACCCAACCCATACGCTTAGTTTACCCGGAACTTATCCCGTCCGGCTGATCATTGAAAATACAGATGGCTGTAAGGATACAGCTGTCAGGAATGTTGTTATGGATTCTTTGCCGGCAGTGGATTTTACCATGGCCCACGATTCAATTTGTTTAAATGAAAAAGCTTTCTTTTATGGAAAAGCAAAAGATATTGCAACATGGAACTGGGATTTCGGCAATGGAGATGTTTCACATTATAAAAACCCGGTTTATCGATACCCTTCCCCCGGCCTTTACAAAGTAACCCTGACAGTTGTTAATGCCAAAGGCTGCAGAAGCACTGTCTCACATAATATTTATGTTAAAGCTTTGCCACAACCAAATTTTACATTTAATATCCATTGTAAAGGTGATACAACCTGTTTTATGGATCAATCTACTGCCACAGAAGGGTACATTACACAATGGAACTGGAATTTTGGCGATAGCACTTCTTCAACTATTCAAAACCCCGACCATCTTTATCAGCCTGTAGGACAATATAATGCAACTCTTTCGGTAACCACAAACATAGCTTGTTCCAATTCTGTTACCAAGGTTATTATTTTTGATTCATTACCTTCTCCCGATTTTTCAGTATCTCCTGCCTGTATGAACGATACCACTTATTTTACTGATAAATCAACCACTCCCGTAGGGACCATTCAAACCTGGAAATGGTATTTTGGAGACGGAGACAGTTTAATTACCCACAATGCTGATAGTGCCAATGCAAAACACATATATCTTGCACAAACAACTTACAACGTAAAATTATTAACAATCAGTACTTTTGGATTTGAGCGCAGTATAACAAAACAGGTAACAGTACACCATAAACCACTTGCCAATTTTTCTTTTAATGATACCTGTTATACCAAACCTGTTACATTTAAGGATTTATCTTCTAAAAATGGCGGTTCTGCTTTGTCAGCCTGGAACTGGGATTTTGGAGATCCCCTATCAGGAATTTACGACCACTCTACCTTGCAAAATCCCACACATGTTATGAGCAAGCCAGACACTTTTGATGTCCGGTTAATTGTTACCAATTTGGATGGTTGTACAGATTCGGCCGTAAGGCCTGTAGTAGTAGATTCTTTACCACCGGTAGATTTCACCATGCAAAAAGACACGTTGTGTTTTGGTGAAAAGGCTTTTTTTTACGGCAAAGGGAAAGACATTATTTCCTGGCACTGGGATTTTGGAAACGGGGACAGCTCTTCATTCCAAAATCCGGTTTATACCTATCCTGCACCGGGATTATACACTGTTACCCTGAATGCTACAAGTATGAAAGGTTGTCCCATCATCGTTACTCATAATATCTTTGTTGTAGCCCTGCCAAAGACGGATTTCAAAGTTGGGACATCGTGCATTGGCGATTCTGTTTTTTTCACTGACAAAACTTATTGTCCGATTGGCTATGTAACACAATGGAATTGGGATTTTGGAGATACGGCATCAACGGCAAACCAGTCTGCACGGGAAAACCCGGCACACTATTTTACCACCATAAACAGCTACAAAGTACAATTAATCACCACGAACAATTTCGGTTGTTCCGACACCAACTATCACTATATTAATGTAAACGACAGACCCAAACCGGGTTTTACTTATCATCAGGCCTGTAGCCCCGCTACTGAAGTAAGTTTTTCCGACACCTCCGTTCGCAGCAGCAGTAAAAGTCCCATAATTTCTTATTTGTGGAATTTTTATCAAAGCGATTCTTCACACATAAAAAATCCTGAATACCGTTTTCCGGCTTTTGATTCCTGTTACCGGGTCACTTTGACCGTAACAGATACAAACGGCTGTTCCAATACGGATACGGTAAAAGTTTGTTTACGCGACAGCCTGAGGATTGATTTTACTGCACCTGAGGTTTGTTTTACCCAACCTACTTATTTTAAGGCATCTTATCTTCCGGCCACCGACTCCGTTGCCCAATACACCTGGAATTTTAACGATGGCAGCCGGAAAAGGACCACTTTTCACGATACTATCAGTCACAGGTTTCCTCATCCGGGAATTTTTTATGTCAAATTAAATGTTGTGGATACCAATGGATGTTCTATTAACATAACTCATCGGGTTGAAGTGGATTCTTTGCCTGTTCCCGATTTTTTCACAGTTACACCCTCCTGCGACCAACCAACCTATTTCATTGACTCAACCAAAGGCGGTGGCAATTTTATTCGCACATGGCAATGGAACTTCGGAGATACTTCGTCAGGATATAAAAATTACTCCAATCTGCAAAACCCCCACCATTTATATGTTTCACACGACAGTGTATACCGGGTAAAACTGATTGTTACCAATTTTAACGGATGTGTCGATTCCATCACAAAACCTGTAGAAAGAAAAAACTGTTTGAAAGTTTATTACACGGTTAACACCCCTACAGGTTGTGCAAAAAATCCGGTATATTTCAGGGACCGAAGCGTTTTGAATTCCGACAAAGGCAATATTACAGCATGGTCCTGGGATTTCGGAGATGGACACCAAGCCGTTTACCACACCTTTACCGATTCTGTTTTACATGTATACAGCCGGCCGGGAACTTACCATGTTCGGTTAAAACTATCGGCCACAGTGAACAACATGACTTTCAGCAATCAATATGATTCAACAGTGACCATTTACAGGCCCCCTGTTGCTGATTTTGTGTTCAGCAAAGCCTGCTCAGGCCAAATGGTTTATTTTAATGATTCTTCAAAAATATTTGATGCAGCGCTAAGTCGATGGCAATGGGCCTTTCATGACCCCTATTCATCAACAGCCACTTCGGGTGATCAAAACCCCCGGCACCTTTATGATTCTGCCGGAACTTATACGGCACAGCTCATAGTAACAGATCAACACAATTGCCAGGACACGATAGCCAAACCGGTTGTTGTCCATCCGACACCACATGCCTCATTCACAGTAAACTATAATTATGAGAATGTTACAGGGCAGGTATCCATGAACAATACTTCTTCGGGGGCCAGCAATTATTTTTGGGATTTCGGCGATGGCAGCACTTCCACTCAAAAAGATCCGGTATACCGGTACACATCTGTGGGTATTTTTAAAATATTACTGGTTGCCACCAGCCAGTATCAGTGTTCAGACTCTGCTTCCACCGTTTATGATCTCACATCAGGACTTTTCGTCCCGAACTCATTTGCCCCTGACAGTGACATCCCCGGGACAAACTTGTTTAAGCCGAAAGGAATTCATTTGAAAGAATATCATATTCAGGTGTTCAGTTCCTGGGGAACGCTGTTATGGGAAAGCAGCAAACTTTCACCGAACGGGGAGCCCGTAGAAGGTTGGGACGGAACCTACAAAGGGAAACCGATGCCGGCGGGAACATACATCTGGCGCATAAAAGCCAAGTTTATCAACAATACCATTTGGCAGGGTTCCAATAACGGCGACGGAAATGTTAAACCTTACGGAACAGTAACATTAATTCGTTAATATTGGTGGGAATGAAAAAACGAACATTTATGTTTAAGATATTCAATATACGGATTTTATTTGTTTTCATGTTGTCAATAACCATGTTTACGGCCGGCGCACAGGATATTGATTTTTCTCAATATTTCAACAACCCCACTTATTTCAACCCTGCTTATGTAGGGTTAAGTACTGGTTTAAAGGTGAGATTAAATGCGCGAAAGCAGTGGACAGCCCTTCCGGGCAACTATAACGCCTTTTCTTTCAGCGCCGATATTGCCGACCGGAATATTCCGGGCGCAGGAGGCATTGGAGTGATTGCCACTTCCAATACCGAAGGCGTTGGAATGATAAAAACTTCAACCATTGGTATTATTCCGGCAGTGCGAATTCAGATAAACCGGTTTTCCGTTTTTCAGCTTGGGGCACTTGTTTCGGTTGTGTCACGCCGGATTGACTGGAATAACCTGGTTTTTTCCGACCAGCTGGATCCCCGGCTGGGAAACATAGGGCCCGGCAGTTTTCCCAAACCGGGCAGCAAACCTATTGTGTTTCCAGATTTTAGCATAGGAGGTATTTACCAACTAAAATTAGATCATGTAATCGGAACTTTCGGAATAGCTGTCCATCATATTACCCAGCCTAACCAATCCTTTCTTCAGGATGTGGCACCACTACCGAGAAAATATGTGGCACATATGGATTTTATTATTGATTTTCAGCGTAACAGGGGCTATTATGACAGAATAAGGGATTTTAAAATCAATCCGGGGGTTTTATACCAAATGCAGGCAAACATGCGTTTGCTGGCTATGGGTGTGAATGCCTATATTTCCCATGTTTATTTTGGGGCATGGTTCCGCAATGAGGTTTTCAGGAAAAACAGTTTTACCACCCTGACATGGCTGGTTGGATTAGATGTTCCCTTTAACGACAACAGCCGCATGAAAATCATGTACTCTTTCGATATGAACACTTCACGAAACACAAATTTTACAGGACCTTCCCACGAAGTCAGCCTGATTTTTGAACTGGACAACGCCAGGTTAATCTATCCCAAAAGATTCGGCCATCGCAAAATTTCACGAAACACACTGGAGTGCTCGCCGTTTTAAAATGCCCCATGTGTTAACAGTAAACAAAAAAACCGGAAGAACTCCGGCCTTTGCGGGACATACTGGAATCGAACCAGTGACCTCTTGCCTGTAAAATTCACAGCTTCATTAAGCAGGTATAAAGAAAAAACTTTTGTCAAATATCTTGATTCACTTTTTGACACCAGCCACTTTTGAGATTTTCAGAAAAAAGGCTGCAAAAGCAAAAGGATTCCCGAAGAAGACCTGAAAGAAAGTGAACAGCACCTTCTCGAACTTCCTGGGCTGGCAAAAGATGGGGAATTGACCCGGGCTGCTGTTCTGGCTTTTGGCAGGAACCCCGAAAAACTGGTTACAGGCGCTTATGTCAAAATCGGGTTTTTCCGCACACATTCCGACCTGCTTTACCACGATGAGATACACGGAAGCCTGTTCGGGCAGGTGAAAAATAATGGATTTGCTGCTTACCAAATATATACGGGCAAATATTGACTACGAAGGCATTACCCGTACCGAAACGTATGATTTTCCGGAAGCCGCTTTGCGCGAAGCCGTTCTTAACGCTATTGTCCACAAAGATTATACAAGCGGAAACCCGATACAAATCAGCGTTTATGATAAAATGATATGGATTTCCAATTCCGGCACCCTGCCACAAGGATGGACAGTGGAGACTTTAAAAAAGCATCATAAATCGGAGCCGGCAAACCCCGACATTGCCAACGTCTTTTTTCGAGCCGGTTATATTGAGGTATGGGGGCGCGGCACCATAAATATTGTGAACTACTGCAAAAAAGCAGGATTGCCCGAACCTGACTTTAATTTCGATTCAGGTTTGACCGTGCTTTTTAAGAAAGAGGACAAATCGTATGACGAGTTGGCAAGTATTGATTTTGGAAAAACTTCGGTGAAAACTTCGGTGAAAATTTTGGAATATATTAAAGAAAATGCTGAAATCACCATTCTGGAATTGTCACAAAAAACAAATAAAAAAACAAGGGCCATAGAGATGGCAATTAATAAATTAAAAGAACAAGGCAAACTTAAACATATCGGCCCTGACAAAGGCGGGCACTGGGAAGTTGTTGAGGAGTTTTTAGAATACTACCCTTTGTGGATATTGTCGATTCTACAGGAGTTCTTTTCAACCAACTCATAATAAAGAATGACAGTATCCACAAAACTGTGTAACCGGAAAAAGAGTTTTTAGAAGACTACCCTTTTTAACGGCTGCGCCATAACCATTTATCGAATGGTTATGGTTAAAAACCCACATTTAAAATAGAAATGAGCACAATCTTTCCCAAACGTGGAAAATACTGCGAAAAAAACCTCTTTAGTATTTTGTAGCACTCATACTTAAGAATAAATAGAATCTTTATTTTTTTATATAAAGCATTTGTCGTATTTTTGTAGTCTCATTACTTAATAATATTTTTTGATAAAGAAATTAAAACATATAACAGGTATCCAAACGGGAGTTTTCGCGAAACCGTTCCAAAAGGGTGAGATAGTCTATTTGCAGGCTAAACACTTTGATGTAAATGGAGAAATTTCAGGAACACTATATCCTGATTTAGATTATAGCAGTAAACTTGAAAAGCATTTACTAAAAAAAGGAGATGTTTTGTTTGCTGCCAAAGGTTCAAAAAATTTTGCGGCATGGTATGAGAAAGACAAAATTCCTGCGGTAGCTTCCACTTCATTTTTTGTTATTCGAATTAATGACAAAAATGTTTTGCCTGGGTACTTGACCTGGTTCCTTAATCATCCTGACATACAGGCTTTTTTAAAAAGACAGGCAAAAGGTTCGTCTATTGCTTCCATTTCAAAAGCCGTTTTGTCTGAACTGGAAATCCCCATCCCAACCATTCAAAAACAGGAGTTGATTTTAAAAATATTCAAACTCCGAAACAGGGAGAGAAGTCTAAAACAGCAAATTGAGAATCTCAGAGAAAAAGAAATACAGAATTTATTAATCAATACAATTAATGAAAAGTGAAGAATGAAAAATGAAAAATTTATAATAGGTAAAGAGTCAAAGAAAAAGAATCCTTTAAGGGATAAAAGTTATGCTTTTGCTATTAATATTGTAAGGTTGAGTCAAGGCCTTGTTAAAGAGAAAAAAGAATTTGTTCTTAGTAAGCAAATATTACGGTCGGGAACTTCTGTTGGAGCTTTAATTCGTGAGTCTGAATTTGCAGCAAGCAAAGCCGATTTTATTAATAAACTTACAGTTTCGCTTAAAGAAGCTAACGAAACAGAATATTGGCTAATGCTCTTGTATGATACTGACTATTTGGACAAACAAAATTTTGAATCCTTAAGAACCGAGTGCAAAGAATTAATCGCTATGTTGGTTTCATCCATAAAAACATCAAAAGAAATATAACTTTTCATTTTTAACTTTTAACTTTTCATTTTTAACTTTTAACTTTTCATTTGTCAATGCCTGAAATACGTTGACCACTTTTAAATAAAAAAGTGTTAACAAAAATAATTAAAAATGGCAACGCGAGAACAATTTAAGATGACGGTTGCTGAGCGCAGGCGGCGACATTTT
>JALUYM010000059.1 GCA_027018745.1 Bacteroidales bacterium
CAACGGGATCAAATTGGACAGCTCTGTTCAGCTTTGGCCTTCCTCCAGGCAGATTCCCATAACAATCAAAACATCACAGAACGAAATTATTGAATTTCCGTTGATTACTTCTCCTTTGGGTTTTCCTTACACCGGGGGCGGCTATTTCAGGGTTTATCCTACCCCTGTGTTCAACTATCTTTTTAAGCAACAGAATTACCATTTATTCTATTTTCACCCAAGGGATTTCGATCCGGATAACCCTTCCTCAAATTTGTTTTCGGTTTCCCGGAACCTGTTAAACCGGCTGAACACGGGCAAAAGCCTGAAACATTTGGATCAAATCCTCAGAAACATCAAAACATGTACGTTGCAGGAAGCTTCCGCCAAATTTCCTGACAGATCTTCTTAAAAATGAACAATGAACAAAAAATCAAAATGGTTCTTGTCAGCACCGGTTGTCTTCTGGCCGGAGTTGTATTGTTACAATTTACAGAATGGCTGTTTCTTGTCCTTGGAGCCTTTGTTTCCGGTTTTCAGGGACATATTCTTTGGAATGATTTTGTTTTTTATATCCAAAATAATAAATGGGACCAACAACAGGTTGTATTCCTCTATTTGTTTCCTGAGATCTTGTTTTTTCTCCTCTTCCTCACCTTTTTAGTCAGAAAAAATCATTTTATGGGAAAGAACCGGAATTTTTCTTTATGGAACAGCTGGCTTTTTTTGTTAGTAATGATAAAAACTTTATTCCTCCCGTTTTGGCAAATAATGAAAAACAGGGGTATCCATTATGCTTTTTCCTGGCTCAGTTTATCTGAAACAATACAGGGTGATATTGGATTTTTTTTATTGGGTTTGTTTTTCTTTTATGTTTTCAGGATGTCTTCTATGTTCAGTTATGGCTTGGTCATCAGGGAAAATAAGTTTCTAAAGCCAAGAGATATCCTGCCCCAGCTTTTCTATATTTGGCTTATTCCTTTTCTTATATTTTCATTGGTTATTTACTTTATTTCCGGGGGACATCTTGAATTTTCCATTATCTGTTGCCTGGTGGGAATAGCTGGTTCCCTTTTGATAAATATTCCTGTTATCGGTAATTATCAGGTAATTGCGAAATAATTTCGGAGTAAAGTTTACATCTGCTGGTTTTTCCTCACAGGCCTGATCTTTTCTACCCAGATAACCCACAAAACAAAAATCACCACATAAAAGAAAGGCCGTAATATCCACATGTGAATAAAATCCCAATGAGCAGGACAGTGAACTGCTGCCACGGAAAGAATTACAATCCTGATAATATTATCAAGATGAATAACGAGCAGTCCCAGCGGAATATACCATAGCTTTTTCTTCCATGGACCGGGAAATAATACCATCAAAACGGTCCACTCATAAAATTGTTTAAGGCCCGAACAGGCTCCTTCTATGGCGACATAAGCATGGTTGGGCAGATAAATTGTATTGTCCATTGTTTTAATGGAATAATGCAGAATGTGTTCCACCAGCCAGGCTGCCGGAAGAAAAACCTGATGGGCCAGAAATTCTTCTGTTTCCGGGAAAAAAGCAAATTCTTCCAGAAAATGTTTCAGTCCGCCACTCCACCAAAGCCAGTGAAAGAAATAAATAATGACCGCAAAGAGAAATACATCAACCAGCGATTGTAATTTGTGTTGAATAATAAACTGTTTGATATTCTTTGTTTTCATTGTGATTACAAATAAAACAATTTTATTGGAAAACCGATGCCTTCTTCTGAAAAACTATGGGTTCAGCCTCAATAAAATTCAGAAATGATATGCCATTATATCGAAGTTGTTTTAAAGTTAACACATTTCGGATTTTTTAATTCATAATCCTTGTTATTTATTGAATTTCATATAGATATAAAGATTGTTAAAAAGTTTTAACCCAAAACACTTGACAAATTATTTTTTTGTTGTATCTTTGCAAGCAAATACTTGCTTATAAACATCTCACATGAAAGGAAAACAACATAAACAAAACTTTAAAGACTTAATAAATTATTTTTAGGTATGAGAGATGAAATGAACAGAGACTAAAAATTTTTTTAAATGTGTTGGTAGTATGTGCTTACTTGCATAATAATTGTTAAAATAAAAAAATAAAATGAAAACGGCGGCACAAAGAGCATCAGGGACTGTAAGAAGGAAACAGATAAAAAGGGCTACATTGGAGATTATTTCAGAAGAGGGAATGAAAAAGCTTTCCACAAAAAATCTTGCTGACCATGTACATTTAAGTGAAGGGGCCATTTTCCGTCATTTTCATTCAAAAAGTGAAATTATCCTTTCTATTATAGATGACGTTAAATCAGATTTATTAAAACCTTTACAGGAAATTGCCGGAAAACCTGTGTCACCTGACAAACGGCTCGAAGAATTTATGTGTTTTCATGTTTCTTACCTGAAACAGAACAGCGGAGTTACCATTTTATTGTTTACCGAAGCCGCTTATCAAAATAATGACATGTTGAAAAAACAACTCAATGAGCTTTTCTGGCTGATCAAACAATATTTTGGAAAAATAGTCCATGATGGCATTGCCACCGGCCTCTGGGACAGTGATATTTCTGTCGATACCATCTCTTCCCTGTATATTGGTATCCCCATTACCATGAGTATTGAAATGAGTTTGGTCCCTGATGTTTTCTCATATAAAAATTTTTGTGGTCAAATGCTCAGATTGGTATCACGTTTGTTACATGATAAAAAAGTATAAAAGTGTAAAAGAAAAATAAAAAAAGAAAAAAAATAAACTCAAAAATTTGGAGCCATGAAAAATGTAAAACAGACAATCTTCAAAGAAGCGGTCAACCAAGTTATTTCCAATAAGATGCTGCGTGGAATGGCTGTCAAGCAATTGCATAAGTATCTGTATAATAACTTAATGAGTATGGGCCGCCAGCAATTGGAACAGGAAAAACTCGACCAGTATGCTTTTATGTCCTCAATGGTGACCCAGGCCAGGAATAACCTGGACAAGGGGTATATTAAACCCGACGTTATGAAAAGAATGGCCCATGTCTTTGTGGGTGACAATTATTCACCTGACCGTCATAAAAAGTTAAATCCTGTTAAAGAAGCTTATAAAGAAAAATACGGGGATTATCCTCCGCAATTCATCACCCTTTCGCCTGGTAAAGGATGTAACCTGCACTGTGTGGGGTGTTATGCCTCGTCGGATGCTGCAGTAGCCGAAAAACTGGATTTTGAGACAACACGGCGTATTGTCCGCGAATCCCATGATATTTTTGGAAGCCGTTTTATGGTGATCAGTGGCGGGGAGCCTTTTATGTACCGCGCCGATGGCAAGACCATCCTGGATATTTTTGAGGAGTTCAACGACATGTTCTTTCTGGTTTATACCAACGGAACACTGATTACCGAAGGCATGGCCAACAAACTGGCTGAACTGGGCAATGTTACCCCTGCTATTTCGGTGGAAGGTTGGGAAGAGCAAACCGACGAACGGCGTGGTAAAGGCGTTTACCACCGCATTATGAAAGCCATGGAAAACCTGCGAAATGCCGGTGTGCCTTTTGGTATTTCGGTAACTACTACCAGCCATAATGTCGACATCTTGTTGCAGGATGATTTTTATGAACATTTCTTTAACGATTTGGGCGTAACTTATATGTGGCAGTTTCAGCTGATGCCCATCGGACGGGGTAAAGATGTGACGGAACTTATGATTACACCTGAACAAAGGGTAAAACTTTACAAACAATGGAGCCACCTGCTGGAAGACAAACATTTCCCCATTGCCGATTTCTGGAACTCAGCTTCTTTGTCCAGCGGCTGTATCGCTTACGGCAGATGGAACGGTTATTTCTATATTGACTGGAACGGC
>JALUYM010000060.1 GCA_027018745.1 Bacteroidales bacterium
TCTACCCATTCCAGCACCTCCTCGCCACTGGATGCAAATTCAATTTCATAATCCTGTCCGGATAACAAGTTGGCAACAACCTCAATATTGCGCGGATTATCGTCAACAATGAGGATTTTTTGCGGGCTACTTTTTTGTGTACTCATTGTATGACTTTTTAAGCTGATTCACAAAGTTAGGCAAATTATCGATTAAAAGTTTCTCTTTTTCCAACAAAAAGTTTTTGTTAGCAACCTGCAGTTTTTCTCCGTAATGAATGATCTCTTCAGCCCGGAACTGTTTCCCCAGCGTCATGAGTTTTTCCGCCAGTTTTTTCACCTCCCCGCGCGGTCTGATGCCCATGAGTTTCTGCTGCAGCGGCAATATTTCACTTTGTATTTTCTGCTCCATTTCGGGAAAGTGTTTTTGGGTGCCTTCGGACAACTCCACGGTTATTGATTTGGTGGCAGCCGGTGAACCATAACGCAGGTGTTGCATCAAAACAAGCCGGATTTCCGACAGGGCGGCCGGCTTGCGCAGATAAGAATTAAAACCTTTCCGGATGAATTTTTTTTCTTCAAATTCGGTGGCGGAGGCGGTGAGGGCAACAATGGGGATGTGCGACCACTCTTTGTGTTCCCGTATTTTTTTCACGGTTTCCAAGCCATCCATAACGGGCATGCGGATATCCATAAACACCAGGTCCACCGAATGCTTTTCCAGAAGTTTCAGTGCCTCCTGTCCGTTTTCCGCTTCCAGGATACGGAAAGGATCCTCTTCCAGGGCAGCCCGCAGTACCATGCGGTTGTTGGGGGTGTCGTCCACAATCAGTAAGGTGGCGGGGTCAAAATGAATTTCAGCCTGCCCTGCCGGAGAGGTTCTCTCTTTTTGGGAGGTATCGGGGTCGGCCAAAGGTACTTCGGGCAGGTACACCCTGAAAAGGCTCCCCTGACCTTCCGTACTCTCCACATCAATACGGCCTTGCATTTGGGTTACTATATGCTGTGTAATGGCCAGCCCCAGTCCGGTGCCGCCGTAATGTTTGCTGATGGATGTGTTTTGTTGTTCGAATAGTTTAAAGATCTTTTCATGGTATTCCGGCGGAATTCCCTTGCCTGTATCTTTCACCTCTATGATCAGATCGGTGCTTTCGCCGGAAACCTGTTCCGCTCTTATACTGATTTTCACAAAACCTTTTTCTGTGAATTTGATGGCGTTGCTGGTGAGGTTCAACAGCACCTGTCGGATCTTCAATTCGTCGAGAAACAAATTGTGGGGCACGTTTTCGTCAATCCGGACCAGGAACTCCAGGTTTTTTTGCCGGGCTTTAAGCCTGAAAATGCTCTCGATGTCGTGTGCCAGATAACGCACATCGATACTTTGCCGGTGAAATTTCATTTTCCCGGCTTCGGCTTTCGACAGGTCCAGCAAATCGTTGATTAAACTCAGCAGGGCTTTTCCGCTGCTGTGCATCGACTCCGCATACTCCTTTAGAACGGGGTCTTTCATCCGTTTCGACAGGATTTCGGAAAACCCGAGAATGGCATTCAGCGGGGTGCGTATTTCGTGGCTCACGTTGGCCAGGAACAGGCTTTTGGTGCGTGTGGCATTTTCGGCTATTTCCTTTTCGGCAATGAGTTCACGTTCCAGTTGCTTTTGGAGCGTGATATCCTGCCCCACCACGGCTATACCGGTAAGTTCTCCCATTTCGTCCGTTATGCCCGAAAGCGAAAGCGAAACATCCACTTCCGTACCATTCTTACAAATACGCCGGGTTTCAAAATTTTCCACCCGCTCGCCATGTTTGATGCGTTTGGTAAACGATTGAAGCTCTTTTTTCAGTTCAGCAGGAACAATAATACTGATGGGAAAGCCGATCACTTCTTCGGCTTTGTAGCCGTAAACCTGTTCTGCCCCCCGGTTCCATGACGAAATGACTCCGTTGAGTGTTTTGCTGATGATAATGGCATCGGACGAATCGACTATGGCTGCCAGCTTTTGCACTGACTCAGCCGACTTTTTCTTTTCGGTAATGTCTTCGCTCACCTGAATAAAATGGGTGATTTCCCGCTTGTTATTATAAATGGGGCTTATGGTAGCTGATTCCCAGCAGAGGCGGCCATCTTTTTTCCGGTTGGTGTATTCGCCATGCCATATTTTTCCGGTTTGAATGGTGTTCCAAAGCCGGTGATAAAAATCGCGGTCCTGCCCTCCTGATTTTAAAATACCCGAATCTTTTCCTGTCACCTCCCGGGCTGTATAACCGGTATCTTCGGTAAATTTCTTGTTTACGTATTGAATGATTCCGTGCACATTGGTAATGATTACCGATGCTGGACTTTCTTCGAGTGCCCGGGAATAAAGTTTCAGGTTTTCGTTGCTTCTTTTCAGCGAAAGCAGGGCTTCTTTGCGCCGGGTTACATCGCGAACCATCACCACGGCCCGGTTGTCGTTTACCGGGCTGAACCGGGCTTCAAAGTACTTCAACGTACCATCATGATCTTTTAACGTATATTCTGAAACCTGTACCTGCTGCGTTTCAAAAGCTTTTTGCAGGCTTGCAAAATGTTTATTGGCAATATCCGGTGGCAGTACTTCGGTAATCTTTTTCCCCATGAATTTTTCCGGGGGAATCAAAGGCTCCAGGTTTATGCCCGGAATAAAATCGCGGTAAACGCCTGCGCGGTCAAATACAAAGATCATGTCGGGGATAGCCTGGATAATGGCTTCCTTTTCCTGCTCCAGTTGTTTTAATTCCAGCTCTTTTTCTTTTTGCCAGGTTATGTCCTGTACGGCGGCTATCACCGTTGCCGGCTTTCCATTTTTGTCGTAGATGACTTCCCCGGCCGCATTGATCCAGAGGGTTTTGCCGTTCACAAGCAGACGGTAAGTGCTGTGGTAAGCGCCTTCTTTTAAAACTTTCCAGTTGCCCGTGGCCAGACCGCGCTCTTTCAGGTCATCGGGGTGGATACGCCGGGTGAAATCGTTCAGGGTATAGCGCGCTTTCGGGAGAAGTCCGTAAAGTTCAATTGCCACCCGGGAAGCTTTTACCTCTTTTGTTTTTACATCCAGTTCCCAGGAACCAATACGTCCCAATTCCTGGGTCTTTTTCAGCAACTGTCCCTCCTTTTCCAACCGGAGCTGTTGCTTCTTCTCTTTGGTAATATCCATGTCCATGCCATACAGGCGGACGGCCTTTCCGTTTTTATCGCAGTGCGAGGTCATGACAGAACGTATCCATTTCTCTTTCCCGTTTACCACGAGACGGTATTCAACCTCAACCTCACCGGAATCGCAATTGAGAAGTTCCGTCCTTTTTTGCAACAAAGGCCTGTCTTCCGGATGCACATAGCTGAAAAAAAGCAACTCATTTACCGGGGTTTCCTTTGGTAATTCAAATATCTTGTATTCTTCATCCGACCACAAAACAGTGCCGGTCAGCAGGTCTTCTTCCCAGCTGCCCATGTGGGCCATTTCCTGGCCAATGTTCAGCAGGTCGCGTTGCCGGCGAAGGAGCGATTCGGTATTTTTACGGAAGGTAATGTCCTCAACCACACCGTCGTAGTAAAGCGGTTTTCCATGGTCGTCTTTTATGAGGGTAGCATTTTCACACACCCAAATACGGGTTCCGTCTTTTTTTGTCCATACCGACTCCACGCCGGTAACCTCTCCTTTCTCTTCCAGTTTTTTCTTAAAAAGGGCCCGGCCAAAATCAGACTGCTGATTTTTTTCTTCCAGGTTTATTTTCTGCAGCTCTTCCGGCGAACCGTATCCCAGCATTTTAACCAGGGAGGCATTGGCCACAATAATTTTTCCATCGGGGGTGGAGCGGTAAATGCCCAAAGGGGCATTTGTAAAAAGGCTGCGGTAG
>JALUYM010000061.1 GCA_027018745.1 Bacteroidales bacterium
CATCTTGTGACATTTCTGAGTGGTAAGCTTTACCTGAGGTTTGCGCCACAAGGTCATCTTCTTCCCGGAGGGGAATCCATGGACAAATGGGACAAACCCAGTTGTGTACTCATCAGCCAGAGCAACTATTCTGATGCTTTTATTTTCCCCTATGTTTACAAAGAGCTGAAAATAGGAAAACTGATTGGAATGCCTGTCCCAGGTACGGGAACTGCCGTTTGGTGGGAACGTCAAATTGACCCGACACTGGTATTTGGCATTCCTATGGTAGCTACAGAAGGGGTAGGCTCGCATCATTTTACAGAAAACCACGAGCTTGAACCGGATATCAAAGTGAAGGATCCGTACAGCAAAATCCTGAACGGCGAAGACCCGCAACTTGAAGCTGCCGTGAAAGAAATGTTAAAAGAAACTCACAAATAGGGCGTCAGGCCATTCAAAGATAAATTATAAAAAAGTTCGGCGCCGAGTTTGAATTTTTCTAATTTTGCCGGCGGAGAGTTGCCGGAGTGGTCGAACGGGGCGGTCTCGAAAACCGTTGTACGCATTACGCGTACCAAGGGTTCGAATCCCTTACTCTCCGCAAAACAAAATCCCGGCCGGAAGGTCGGGATTTCTTTTTTCAGAACGTCAGGAGCCTTGCTTTTGTAAGTAACTGAAAAAAATAAATAGTCTTGCATATCGATTTTTAAATTGTTTAAAATAACATTACATTTGTAGATCAAAAAATCAAAACAATGCCTTTTCTTTCCTGTGATACAGTTAATATCTATTACGAAATACACGGACAAGGAATGCCTTTGTTGTTTATTCATGGTTTAGGTTCATCCACCGTCGACTGGAACGCTCAAACCAATTACTTTTCCAAAAATTATAAAGTTATCGTTTTTGACTTGAGGGGTCATGGACAATCTGGAAAAGTGCCCGGCACATACAGTATTTCTCTTTTTGCAGATGATGTAGCCTGTCTGATCAAGAAACTCAACATTCAGCGCGCAAATGTTGTGGGTATTTCTCTTGGCGGAATGATTGGCATGCATCTGGCTGTTTATTATTCTGATCTGGTAAAAAGCCTGACGGTGGTTAACAGCCCATCAGAATTTCCACAGAAAACACCAAAAGCCCGTTTTCAAATTTTGTTGCGTTTTTTCATTATAAAGGTAATGGGAATGGCCTGGATGGGAAAAGTACTTGCCAGGCGTTTATTTCCGAAACCTGACCAGGAAAAGACAAGAAAAGAAATGGCTGAACGATGGGCTCAAAACGACCCGAAAGCCTATTGGAAATCGACCAAAGCTTTGATTAACTGGAGCATTACAGGCCAACTCGATAAAATTTCGTGCCCGACACTTATTGTAGGTGCCGAGTTTGATTACTTCCCCGTTAGCGACAAAGAATTGCTTGCCAGCCGTATAAAAAATGCCACACTGAGCATTATTAAAGACAGTCGTCATGGCACGCCTTTGGATCAGACAGAAATCTTCAACAAAACCGTTGAAGGCTTTCTAAAGAGAATCCATGAATAAGCATTTATATTGAAATGTGATTGAACTGTTAAATTTGGTTAAATAATGCCGAACCAGGTCTGTCTTAACGAATTATTTATCTAAATTTGATTTTTTAATAGTTTTTTATTGTACTTTTAAAATTTAAATGAATACCTTTTCTAAAAATACCAACATTTCTGCCCTAAAATTCAATACTTATTTCAGAACATCCAGTACTATATCATATTTTGATTATCGAAAATTGTTAAGGGGTTCTGCAATTTTCTTTAATCAGTTTGAAAATAAAAAAATATCAGGACCCTTATTTATCTCTATTTGAGAACAAATCCATTTTCTTATGAAAAAAATCCTAATTGTTTTCCTGGCGTTTTTCATCATTTCTCCTATGATGGCAAACCAACAGAATGCCAAAAACGAAACAGAAACGGTTTTACGCCATACGCTCAAAAACGGATTGCGCGTTGTGATCATCAGAAACCCGTTGGCACCTGTCGTTACGACAGAAATAAATTATCTTGTAGGTTCTAACGAGGCACCCAAAGGATTTCCCGGAATGGCCCACGCACAGGAACACATGATGTTCCGTGGCAACCCCGGATTATCAGCCAACCAGCTGGCAGATATTTCTGCTGCTATGGGAGGAGACTTCAATGCAGATACCCGCCAAATGGTTACACAATATTTTTTCACAGTCCCTGCCGAAGACCTGGATATTGCCCTGCATATTGAATCTATCCGTATGCGTGGCGTTTTGGACAGTGAAAAATTATGGACCAAAGAACGCGGGGCCATTGAGCAGGAAGTGGCCAGGGACTTATCAAATCCCCAGTATGTATTCTATAAAAAACTATTGGCCGCCATGTTTAAAGGAACTCCTTATGCTCATGATGCGCTGGGAACCCGTCCTTCCTTTAACAAAACCACCGGAGCCATGCTGAAAAAATTTCATGATGCCTGGTATGCCCCCAACAATGCCATTTTGGTCATTGTGGGAAGGGTGAACCCGAAGGAGGCATTGGCAAAAGTAGAAAAACTCTTTGGCAATATACCATCAAAAAAATTACCGCCCCGCCCGGTTATCAACCTGCAACCGGTAAAACCAGACACCCTTCATTTAAAAACAGATCTGCCTTACGGACTGGCCATTGTATCCTTTAGAATGCCTGGTACCGACAGCCCTGATTATGCTGCAGCCCAGGTTTTATCTGATGTCTTATCCAACCAAAGGGGAAAACTTTACTCATTGGTACCGGAAGGAAAAGCTTTGTATACCGGATTTTCCATGAGCGCATTGCGCAAAGCCGGAATTGGATTTGGTATTGCCGTATTTCCCAGGGGTGGAAATGCTGAAAAATTATTACACGAAGTATCTTCTGTGCTGACGGCAGAAGTTAAAAACGGGGTAAATCCCGATTTAGTCAAAGCTGCCAAACAGCATGAGATATCTTCCTTCGAGTTTCAGAAAAATTCGGTATCAGGATTGGCCAATGTCTGGTCGGAAGCACTGGCCGTTGAAGGACGTCAGTCTCCTGCCGAAGATTTACAGGCCATAGAAAAAGTTACCGTGGAGGATGTAAACCGTGTTGCCCGGAAATATTTAAACCAGCATCATGCCATCGTGGCAATTTTAACCCCGCAATCTTCCGGCAAACCAATTTCCCACAAAGGTTTTGGGGGAGCAGAATCTTTCGCACCCAAAAACCCCAAACCTGTTAAATTGCCTGCATGGGCAGAAAAAGCCATGGGCCGGTTAGTGGTGCCAAAATCCATCGTTAATCCTACCGTTACCACTTTGCCCAATGGCATTAAATTAATCGTTCAACCCGAACACATAAGCAATACCGTGACCATTTACGGTGGCATTAAAAACCAGCCCGATTTGGAAACGCCCAAAGGAAAAGAGGGTGTGGACAATGTTTTGGAACAGCTGTTCAATTATGGTTCCACAACACTCAACAGGATTCAGTTCCAAAAAGCATTAGATGATATCGGAGCCAATGAATCTGCCGGAAGCAGTTTTTCACTGGAGGTTTTGGCAAATCATTTCGAAAAGGGCGTTCAACTGTTGGCCGAAAACGAAATCCATCCGGCTCTACCTGCACGTGCTTTTATGATCATTCAGCATCAAACGGCAGCCATGGTAGCCGGACAGCTGCAAAGCCCCGATTACCTGTTCAATAAAGCCATTAAAACCTCTTTGTTGCCTAAAGGTGATCCGGCCCTGCGACATCCGACACCTGCTTCGGTAATGTCTTTAAAATTACAGGATGTAAAAGATTATTACCAGAAAGTTTTCCGGCCCGATATGACCACCATTGTT
>JALUYM010000062.1 GCA_027018745.1 Bacteroidales bacterium
TACCTGTCTCATGCCGGTATTGCTTCGCGCCGTGCTGCCGACCAACTCATTGAAAGCGGTGCTGTGATGATAAACGGACAGGTGGTAACAGCACTCGGCACCAAAGTAATGCCCGGCGATAAAGTCCGGTTTGGCGGGGAAATCCTCAAAGAGGAAAAGCCACGTTACCTGTTGCTGAACAAGCCCAAAGGTTTTCTGACCACCTCCCGGGACCCTTTTAACCGTCGTACCGTCATGAACCTGGTGGAAAAAGCCTGTCCTGAACGCATTTATCCGGTGGGACGCCTTGACCGCAATACTATGGGACTCTTGCTGTTTACCAATGATGGTGAGCTGGCCAAAAAACTGATCCATCCCAAACACAACATCAAGAAAATTTATCATGTTTATCTTGATAAAAACCTTACTAAAAATGACATGCTGCGCATTGCCAAAGGGCTCGAACTGGAGGATGGGAAGATCATCCCTGACAGCATTGCCTATGTTGCCGGGGCCGATGACAAAAAACAGATAGGGATCGAACTGCATTCGGGTAAAAACAGGATTGTCCGCCGTATTTTCGAAAGCTTGGGCTATCAGGTGGTTAAGCTCGACCGTGTATTTTTTGCCGGCCTTACCAAAAAGGACCTGCCCCGCGGTAAATGGCGTTTTCTCACCGAAAAAGAAGTGAACATGCTGAAGCGGCTTGGCTGAACAGACAAGTAAAAAAAAGGAACAATCCTGTAAACTTGCAAAACTCATTTTTCTTTCTTCCTTTACATTAAAATAAAGATCAAAAAATTTCAAGTACCTTTGTATTGGAATATGAGTGACCAAAAATCACATAAAAAGAGTGCCCTTCGGGTGAACCCGGGGGTGGAACAGCCGGAAGCCATCAATCCCCTGCTGCACCAAAAAGCCGGTAAGTTCAAAAAGAACCCTTTGGATGTGAAAGAATATTTTGCGGGTATCCAATCGGGGGACCGCACCATGCTTAGTCGTGCCATTACACTTATTGAGAGTACTTTACCACAGGACAAAGCGCCTGCCGGCGAACTTGTCCGGCAATGTCTTCCCCTTTCGGGAAAAACATTACGCCTCGGCGTTACGGGTGTTCCCGGTGTGGGCAAAAGCACCTTTATCGAAAATTTCGGTTTGCAGCTTATTGAAAAAGGACACAAAGTAGCTGTCCTTACCATTGATCCCAGCAGCCTTCGAAGTCGGGGCAGTATTCTCGGAGACAAAACACGCATGGAAAAACTCGGCACCCACGAAAAGGCTTTTATCCGTCCTTCGGCCAGTGCCGGAACACTGGGAGGCGTAGCCCGTAAAACCCGCGAAGCCATGATCCTGTGCGAAGCAGCAGGATACGACATCATTTTTGTGGAAACAGTGGGAGTGGGCCAGTCGGAAACAGCAGTGGCACAAATGGTAGATTTTTTCCTGTTGCTCATGCTTGCCGGCGGGGGCGATGAATTACAGGGAATCAAACGCGGTATCATGGAAATGGCCGACCTCATAGTTATCAATAAAGCCGATGGTGAAAATAAAAAGCGGGCAGACCTGGCCAGACGCGAGTTTGAGAATGCCCTGCATCTTTATCCCCCTTTGCCCGGTGGCTGGCAACCATCCGTTCTGACCGCCTCGGCCCTTTACGGTGACAATATGCAACAGATATGGAACCAAATTGAAAGTTTTGTACAGCTTACCAAACAAAACGGTTTTTTCGAAGAAAACCGCAAAAACCAGGATTACGGGTTATTTGAAGAAAATATTCATCAGGCTATCCATGATCATTTTTACGGACAACCTGAAATCATGAAACAACTGGAAACATACAAAAACCAGATTCTCAACCGGCAAATTTCACCTTACGAAGCTTCCCAAAAACTACTGGATTTTTATTTCGGTTCATTTTTAAAATAAAAATAACAATTGAATTTTAGATGTAACTTGTTCTTTTAGAGTATCTTATCAGGAACAAAACACACTGAACTTTAAACGACTTCGTAGCCTGATTTATTTCCAAAAAGCAAACATAGGTCTGCTTGTGCTCAAACCCGAATCGTTTTGCAATACGTTCGTATTTCTGTATTGCAAGATTGTCCGACATCGGACAGACCTGTACCGGAACCAAACAATTTTATGCCTCCTGTGAATCATGTAACATGCATGTATATTATTTGTGTTCTGGTTATTATAAAATTTGGCACGGTAAGTGTCAATATTATATTGAACGATTAAAAAGTAAAAATGCTTTGAAAAGAATAAAAACATATATTCGGATTTCGTATAGTGTGGGAAAACCGGTAAGTCAGTATTGTATGGAGAAAGCCTCGAAACCGGCCTCCGTAGAGCTGCCGCCGGCTGTGAAAAAATTTATGGCCCCGTTCCGGTAAAACTGATGGCTAATCCCAATGAAAATGAAGTTCATAACCGATAATTTTTTGATTAACATTTTCATTTTTCTGAAGCCCTGCCTTTTTTGGCCGGGCTTTTTTTTGAATGATGATTGTTCTTGTCGCTTTCGTACCTTTGCACGTTTTTAAATTAAGTTAAAAGAAAATATATGGTCTCTTTTGATCGTTTTACGCTGGACAACGGCCTGACGGTATTGGTGCATCACGACCACACCACACCCATGGTGGCAGTGAATATTTTATACAAAGTCGGCTCACGCGATGAAACCCCTGACAAAACCGGTTTTGCCCATTTGTTTGAGCATTTGATGTTTGGCGGGTCGGTGAACATTCCGCAATTTGATGAACCGCTGCAGAAAGCAGGCGGCCAGAACAATGCCTTTACCAATAATGATTTTACCAATTATTATATTACCCTTCCCAAAACAAGTCTGGAAACGGCTTTCTGGCTCGAGTCAGACCGCATGCTTTCGTTGGCGTTCAGTCCCAAAAGTCTTGAAGTACAACGGCAGGTAGTGATCGAAGAGTTCAAACAAAGTTATCTGAACCAGCCTTACGGCGATGTTTATTTGCTGCTGAAACCGCTGGTTTATAAAAAGCATCCCTACCGTTGGAATACCATTGGCAAAGACATCCTTCATATTGAAAAAGCTACCATGGAGGATGTAAAAGCTTTCTACAAAAAATATTATAATCCCGACAATGCCATTTTGTGTGTGGCAGGGGATGTGAAAACCAGTGATATCAAAGCGCTGGCAGAAAAATGGTTTGGCGAAATCCCTTCCGGGGAAAAGATGAAGCGCCAATATCCACAGGAGCCTGAACAAACCGAAGCGCGCTCGCTGACCGTGGAACGTAATGTACCGCAGGATGCCTTGTATTTGGCATGGCGTATGCCCAAAAGGACCGATCCTGACTACTACGCTGTTGATTTGATCAGCGATATCTTGTCGAACGGTAATTCTTCGCGCCTTTTTCAAAAGCTGGTGAAAGAAGAACAGTTGCTTTCGGAAGTCAATGCCTTTATCACCGGTGACCTGGATGGCGGACTGTTTTTGGTTTCCGGAAAGCTTTTTCCGCAGGTGTCTTTTGAAGAAGTGGAAAAGTCGGTTATGCAGGAACTGTACCGCCTGAAAGAAAAAGAAATCCCTGAAGGAGAATTGCAAAAGGTTAAGAACAAAGCAGAAGCAGCCTTGGTTTTTTCTGAAATATCGGTACTGGGCAAAGCCATGGGACTCAGCTATTACGAAATGCTGGGCGATGCCAATCTTTTTAACCGGGAAAAAGAGCGATATCTTTCCGTTACACCCGAAATAATGCAAAAGACAGCAGCAGCGCTTTTCGGATCCGACAAAAAAAACACGTTGTATTACAAAGCCAAAAAGAAATCATGAATCCTATCTATCCCGACAGAACCCG
>JALUYM010000063.1 GCA_027018745.1 Bacteroidales bacterium
GGACACGAAATGACCCACGGCTTTGACGACCAGGGACGTAAATACGATAAAAACGGAAACATGCACAACTGGTGGACAGCTGCCGATGCCAAACGCTTTAAAGCCAAAACCGAAAAACTGGCCGAACTTTTTGACCATTACACCATTCTCGATTCGTTGCATGTAAACGGTCAGCTGACTATGGGCGAAAACATTGCTGATCTTGGCGGATTGAATATTTCATACGGTGCTTATCTGAAATCTTTGGACGGTAAAACACCAAAGCCTATTCAGGGCTTTACCGGAACACAACGATTTTTCATTGCTTACGCTCAGGTATGGAGACAAAATATCCGTCCTAAAGAACTGGCAAAAAGGCTTAAAACGGATGTACACAGCCCGGGTGAAGCCAGGGTGAATATTCCCCCGTTTAACATGGATGCTTTTATCAAAGCTTTCAATATCAAACCCGGTGACAAGCTTTTTATTCCCAAAAAAGACAGAGCTTATATCTGGTAATAATCATTTGAAATTTATCTTAAAAACGGCTGTAAAGTGTATTTACAGCCGTTTTTTTGTCCTTTTCTGTTTCAAAAATATTTCATCAAATTGATTACTTTTGTCCTATGGAAAATTTTTCAAAATGGCTGCTAAACCTGTGGGGATGGAAAACCGAAGGAGAAGTTCCCAAAGAATACAAGAAGCTCCTTATTGTTGAAGCTCCGCACACATCTAACTGGGATTATCTCCTTGGTATGTTGGCTATTACATCTATTGGCGTAAAAGTGAATGTTATCATTAAAAAAGAATTGTTTTTTTGGCCGCTGGGTTTTTTATTGAGAAAAATTGGAGGTATCTCGTTGGATCGTTCCGGTAACCTGAGCAAAGTGGATGCGCTGGCCAATTTATTTAAAGAAAAAGAAGAATTAAATTTGGCTATTACGCCCGAGGGTACACGGTCGCTAAGTACCAAATGGAAGAGAGGATACTATTATATTGCAGTAAAAGCAGGTGTGCCAATTCTGCTTACAGCTCTTGATTACAAGAAAAAAACCGGTATTTTTGGTAAGATATTGCATCCCACAGGTAACTACGAAGAAGATTTTAAAATAATTGAAGATTTTTATAGAGGAGTGGTGGCAAAATATCCTGAGAATTTTAACCTTAGCCGGCAATATCAGGAAGGGTATGAACCAGACAAAGCCAGGGATATTTCCTAAATTTGCGCTCCTTAAAAAATAAGCATGCAGAAGATTGCCCATTTTGTTTTATGTAGATTGTTGGGATGGGAAATAACCGGGAAATTACCCAATTCAATAAAAAAAGCAGTTATCATTGTTGCCCCACATACATCGTTGTGGGATTTCGTGTATGGCCGGCTCGCATTTTGGGTTCTTGATATTGATGTACGTTTTATGATAAGTGAAAAATATTTTAAATGGCCCTTGGGATGGCTGCTTACCCTTTTGGGCGGACAACGGGTTAAACATACCCGGCCTACACGGCTTTTGCGGGAAATATTTAACAATTTTAAAAAAGCGAAAAGCTATTTTCTGGTTATAACGCCGGAAGGAACACGCACACTGGTCAAAAAATGGAAAAAAGGATTTTATGAAATAGCCATGGAAAATAAGGTACCCATTGTTATGGCATTTATTGATTATAAGTATAAAAAGGGTGGTGTCGGCCCTGTTTTTTATCCTACCGGCGATTTTAATACCGATATGAAAGTGATGGAAAATTTTTATATTCATTACCATGCCCGCCACCCCGAGCAGTACAATTTGAGTAACATTAATCTGAATAAAGCTTCTTAAATGACAAATAAATATCATCGTTATATCATTTTTATGCCCGGGACATTTGTTCTGCTTTTTCTATTGCTTGGAATGTCAGCATCTGCACAAACAAAGCCATTGTCGTACAATGCCACCCGGTTAACAGGCAAGCCGCCAATAATTGACGGCCGTTTAAACGACAAAGCCTGGCAGGCAGCAAAATGGGACAGTAATTTTACCCAATTTGAGCCATACAACGGTAAGCCTCCCACACAAAAAACAGCTTTTAAAGTGCTGTACGATAACAACAATCTTTATGTGGGTATCCGATGCTATGATACTGACCCGGCCAAAATTGAAAGGATTCTATCGCGGCACGACAAGGCTGATGGTGATTTTGTGGGTGTAGGTATCGACAGTTATAATGATAAACTGACAGGATTTGTTTTTTCAGTGAACGCAGTGGGCGTAAAATGGGATGGAAAATTTACCAACGATGACCAGTTGGATGTTACCTGGAATCCTGTATGGTATGTTAAAACAACTATTGATGCAAAGGGCTGGGTCGCCGAAATGCGTATTCCATTATCACAATTGCGTTTTGCAAAGGCAAAGAACCATGTTTGGGGATTTCAGGTTATCAGAAAGATTTATCGCAACCAGGAAATGGATTTGTGGTCTCCGCAATCAAAAGAAGAATCAGGATGGGTA
>JALUYM010000064.1 GCA_027018745.1 Bacteroidales bacterium
AAATCTTACAGCCCAAAGTAATTTTTCAAAGGAGCCCTATGGAGCTTTAATGGGCTCTGTGGAGTAAAATGGCATTTCTTTATCGTGCCAGCGCATTAAAATAGGAATTAGCCAAAGGACACCCCCCGACGGATGAAAAGCCGAAAAAATAAATTTGCCATTCCCCTTTAAAATCTTTATATTCCCCCTCAGGATCGTAAATTTAACTTTATATTTAAAGGAGGAAATATGGAAATATTCAGAGAAAACATCAACCTGAAACCCGATGTGTTGCAAATTGTTTGGAAAATCACAAGAGAAAATCCATTTATCCTGTCGATATTTAAAAAAGCGGATACCTATGAAGAGGTCAAAAATCGTTTGCGACATTGGCTGAACGATTATTTTAAAATTCATCACACAGCTTTTCAATATTATAAAAACAACCGGCCGGAGGTATTCAGGAAGTTACCCTGGTCAGATTATGCCGCCATCAGGCTTATGGATTATCTCGATTACGAGGGAAAGCGTTTCAGCGATCCCAACACCGGAAAAATAGTCTATAACGAACCGATAAGAAGGCTCTGGCTTGCCGTACGGTTTGGGAAAGGCGACAGCCACAAAGCCTTTTTTCTGGATATGCTTTACCTGTTTCGCCAGCTCAACGGCAAACTCGAACGCAATATTCCCGATCATGAGAAACTCATCCGTTGGATGGCAAAGCACCCATCGGGGCTGGACAAAAAAGTGATCGAACTTCGCAAAGCAAACAAAGACCGGATTATCCGAAAAATCATTCAAAATATTGACCTCGGACTACAAAAAAGCAGACGTTTCCAATTTAAGCCGGGCAGTACCTTTAATGAAAAATATCATCAGGTTTACGAATGGTGGAACGATTACCGTTTTCATTTAACTTTTGCCATTCGTCATCCCGATTTGCTCAACGATATGGTAGGCAATTCCTTATCGGAAAAAACCATGAAACGGCTGCACGATGCACGAAAAAAAGGGATACCCTTGTTTGTAAACCCTTATTACCTATCCCTTTTGTCGGAAGATTACTCTTCCCTTCCTCCGGTGGCAAACAAAGCCATACAGGACTACATTTTCCCCAGCCAGAAATTGATTGATTCTTTTGGGAAAATTGTCGCCTGGGAAAAAGAAGATGTAATACGCCCCGGAGAGCCCAATGCCGCAGGTTGGCTTTTGCCTGACTGTACTAACATTCACCGGCGTTATCCGGGAGTCGCTATTTTTATTCCCGATACCACAGGAAGAGCTTGTGCCGGGCTTTGTGTTTCATGTCAGCGCATGTATGATTTCCAAAACGGCCATTTTAATTTTAATTTGAAAAAACTGCAACCCCAAATGAAATGGCCGGATAAAATGCAATTGCTAATGGATTATTTTGAAAATGATGCACAACTGAGGGATATCCTGATTACGGGAGGCGATGCTTTTATGAATACGGATGAATCACTAAAACAGATTCTGGACGCTGTTTATCAGATGGCATTACGAAAAAAAGAAGCCAACAAAAAACGAAAAAACGGAGAAAAATTCGCTGAAATCCTTCGGGTACGCCTTGGAACCAGAATACCGGTTTATTTGCCCCAGCGGATAACAGATAACCTGGTCGCTATCCTTGCCGGGTTCAGAAACAAAGCAGTGGAAGCCGGCATCAGGCAGTTTATAGTTCAAACCCATATCGAAACGTCAATGGAAATAACACCCGAAACCCGGGAAGGAATCAAAAAACTGATCAATGCCGGCTGGCTGGTAACAAACCAACAGGTTTTTATCACGGCTGCTTCCCTGCGTGGCCATTCCGCTAAATTACGGAAAGTGTTGAATGACATTGGCGTACTTCCGTATTACACGTTTTCGGTGAAAGGTTTTATGGAAAACCATTTTAATTTCGCTACCAATGCCCGGTCAGTACAAGAATCCATTGAAGAAAAATTCCTTGGAAAGGTACCGGAAAAATACTATGCAGAATTGTTAAAAATTCATGACAAACCGGAAAGGGTATTTCACATTATTCAAAATTTAAGAGAAAGGGAAGGTTTGCCGTTTTTGGCAACCGACCGCAATGTAATGAACCTTCCCGCAGTTGGAAAAAGCCTGGGTTTCAGGGTGGTGGGAATAACTGAAGATGGAAGGAGGATCCTTCGGTTTAAACACGATGAAACCCGGCCGCACAGCCCCATTATTCAAAAAACAGGAGATGTATTTATCGTAGAATCCAAATCTGTTGCAAAATACCTGAAACAGTTGGAGGGAATGGGACAAAACATACAAGAATATAAAACCATTTGGGGCTACTCGCTGAGCGAAACAGAACCCCGTTCACCCATTTACCGATATCCTGAATATGCTTTTGAAGTTACCCAAAAATATACTAACCTGCAACTGGATGAGGAAAAAGAAAATAAAATCGGTAAAAAAATTTCTGTCAACTGAGAAAAAAACGGGAACCATATCCTACGTGTTCCAAACCGCGTGTATTTTCATTTTGCCATCATTGCTTTTTTAACAATTTTTAAATAAAGTTCTAAAAAAGTTCTGCGTACTTTTGTTGCCACGCAGCTTTAATTCCCCCTCTACATTTGAATGATTGGGAGAGAAAATGGACAATGAATAAAAGATTGAACATTTTTAATCTCAAATATCATGAAAGAACAATTTGAAAAACTAACTGTTTTGACACGCGATTACAACAAAACAGTTGACAACCCGTCGCGGAAAAAACTGATCGAAGATGCTGTCACCGGAAAATTTGCCAGTGTAATGCCCCAGGGAACGCTTTACACCTGGACACCTGTCGAATCCACAGGGCGTAGTCCCAAGGACACGTATGTGGTAAACCGCCCGGAAGTCAGTAAAAAAATTGACTGGGATTCAATTTATAACATCCCTATGGACCCGGAAACCTTCGAGATGATTTTTGCCGATGCTGTGGAGACATTGTCGAAAAAAAACAAAATTTATAAGTTGGACCGGGTCATTGGTGCAGATTCCTCCTATGCTTTACCTACTACCGTGATAACGGATAACCCCTTGAATGCGTTGTTCGCAGACAATATGTTCAGGCCTGTCCCCGAAGATCTGGAAAAAAGTATTTTCTTCAAAACCCCGTTTACCCTTATTTCACTTCCTTACGACAAACTTGATCCGGAAAAATATAAAGGACGCCTGCGAAAGCTTCCGAATGGAAAAACCTCCGGTATGGCCGTAGCCATGGATTTTGAAAAGAAAAAAGGCATTGTATACGGTTCGGCCTATCAGGGTTCGAATAAAAAATTAATGTTTACAGTTATGAATTTTCTCCTGCCCGATTATGGGATCCTGCCATTACATTGCTCTGCCAATGTGGGGAAAAAAGGAGATTCTGCCTTGTTGCTGGGCCTTTCGGGAACAGGCAAAACCACTTTATCTGCCGATCCGGAAAGGGCACTGCTTGGCGACGACGAACATGGTTGGGGAGACCACGGAATCGCTAATTTTGAAAATGGATGTTATGCCAAGTTAATCGATCTGTGTCCTGAAAAAGAACCTGAGATTTACCACGCCACATTCCATGCAGACCATTACCTGGATCATGGGGCCATGGTTGAAAATTTAATGGTCTATCCAAATGGCATAATGGATTTCTCAGACAGGCGGTATACAGAAAACTCAAGAGCTTCATATCCTTTAAGATATCTTAGCAACATCAAAGAAAGCTCCACTTCCGTACACCCGAAAACCATTTTATTCCTGACCGCAGATGCCTACGGGGTATTGCCCCCTATTTC
>JALUYM010000065.1 GCA_027018745.1 Bacteroidales bacterium
GCTGCTGCTATGGAAGCGGCCATTGATGGCATTCCGTCCATCGGTTTCTCTGTGGATGATTATGATCACGATGCTGATTTCAGTCATGTGGACCCGTTCGTGGAAACCATTACCGAAAAAGTTTTAAGGGAAGGCTTGCCCGAAGGAGTTTGCCTCAACGTGAACATTCCCAAAAAATCGGATGAACCTGTCAAAGGCATTAAAGTGGTGAGGCAGGCCAAAGCCAGGTGGATAGAAGAGTTTGACCCGCGTACCGATCCTTTTGGCCGCACCTACTATTGGATTGGCGGGACTTTTGTTAACGGTGACCCACGGCCTGATACGGATGAAAAAGCACTGGCTGATAACTATGTAGCTGTTGTGCCCGTACAGCTCGATTTTACAGCAACAAAGCTGTTGAAAAAACTTCAATTTTAATGATATGGTATTTTATAAAAAAGATAATTATTTACTGGGTCTGGCCATGGGATTGATATTGCCCCTGCCGCTTTACGGTATTTTCTGGGGCATTGACATCCTTTTAAAAACCACTGGTTTGTGGCATGGGCTGCATCAACCTGAAAATATTTATCTGTTAAGTATAGTCGGGAATTTGTTGCTCCTTCGTTTTACTTTTGTCAACTGGAAAAGCCCCAAAACAGGTAAAGGAGTGCTGCTGATAACCATTGCATTGGTATTGCTCTTCTTTTATTTGTTTTATAAAGCATGAATAATGTTATTTAGATATCCATAACTTTTCCGCCTTCCATGTTGACAGAAATTATTGTCTTTTTGATTATCAGCATTGTGCTCAGTTCTGCCGGTATCGGCGGGGGAATTTTCTATGTGCCGGTTTTTCTTTTCCTCGGTTATAATTTTCAGCAGGCATCCACAACCAGTTTGTTTTTAATAACACTCACAGGATTTTCGGCTTTTTTGCGTTTTCGTAAAGCTAAAATGGTGGATTGGCAACTTGCCCTGGTCCTGGAGACCTTTACCGACCTGGGGGCTTTTGCCGGAGGGGCTACTTCTTTCCATTTTCACCCCCAATTGTTAAAACTGATTTTGGGGTTTCTTTTGCTGGTAGCCGCTTATTTTACCATGAAACCCAAAAACAATAATGCTGTCAGGCTTCCTTCCCGAAAAGGATTTGCCCGATGGAACCGGCATTTTAACGGATATGATTATTCGCTTTCTTTGCCATTTATCATTCCCCTGACTTTCTCTATTGGTTATTTTTCAGGATTGTTGGGGATAGCCGGCGGGGTTTTTAAAATACCAATTATGATACTGTGGTTTGGGATTCCGGCGAAAATAGCCATTGCCACGTCGACTTTAATGATCAGCCTGACAGGCCTGCTGGGGCTTGGTGGCCATTTGCTGCATACTTCCATCGACTGGAAAACGGCTGTGATACTCGGATTTGTGGTTTTTGTGGGAGGCCAGATAGGTTCGCGGATTTCGTTAAAACTTTCAGAAAAAAAGCTTAAATTTGTTTTGTCCGGTGTGCTGGGCATAATTGCTGTTTTTATGATTTTAAAAACATTGCTGTAACCGAACTTACATATATTACCAATGAAATATTATCTCATAGCCGGAGAAGCTTCGGGCGACTTACATGGTGCTTATCTTATGAAGGCCATTTTGAAAAATGACCCTCAGGCACAGTTTCGGTTCTGGGGAGGCGATAAAATGCAGGCGGTGGGAGGAACCTTGGCCAAGCATTATCGTGATTTGGCTTTTATGGGTTTTGCAGAGGTATTGTTGAATATCCGGACTATCCGGAAAAATTTTACTTTTTGTAAACAAGAACTTTTAAACTTTTCCCCGGATGTGGTGGTTCTGATCGACTATCCCGGATTTAACCTGCGGATGACAAAATTTGCCCACAAAAAGGGACTGAAAGTAGTATTTTATATTTCACCAACCATCTGGGCATGGAAAAAATCACGCGTTTATCAGATAAAAAAATATGTTGACAGGATGTTGGTCATTTTGCCTTTTGAGAAAGATTTTTATGCCCGATACGGTTATGAAGCCGATTTTGTCGGCCACCCGTTGTTGGATGAAATAGAAAATGAAACTTTTCCCTCAAGGGAAAATTTCCTGAAACAAAACGGATTATCTGATAAACCACTGGTTGCCGTATTGCCGGGTAGCCGAAAGCAGGAGATACAGAAGATGCTTCCTGAATTATTGGCTATTGCCCCACGGTTTCCCCGATACCAATTTGTTGTGGCAGGAGTAAAATCTGTACCAAAAGATGTTTATCCGGGACAAAGAATTCCTGTTGTTTTTGATCAGACCCATGCCCTTTTGCATTATGCCGAAGCAGCATTGGTAACATCGGGTACCGCAACACTGGAGGCAGCTTTGTTGGGCGCCCCTCAGGTGGTTTGCTATAAACTTTCTATGATTAACTATTGGATTGCCAGACTTTTAGTACATGTAAAATTTATTTCACTCGTTAACCTTATTTTAGATAAAGAGGTGGTTAAAGAACTGATCCAGAGTAGTTTTTCTGAAAGGAACCTTCTTGATGAGCTGCGTGATTTGCTTGAAAACAAAGAGAAGCGACAAAAGATAAAAAAAGAATACGCATTACTGAAAACAAAACTGGGAAACAGAGGGGCTTCTGAAAAAGCAGCAACAGTCATTGCTGATGTTTTAAATAGTTAAGCCTCTTGTGCGGCTATTTTGCCTGCTTTTTTTTACATTTTAAAACTGAAAATATGAAGATTCATTTTATTGCCATTGGGGGAAGTGCCATGCACAACCTTGCTATTGCATTGAAGGTCAACGGATACGAAATAACGGGATCGGATGATGAAATTTTTGAACCATCACGGGGAAGATTAAAAAAATACGGCTTGCTGCCGGAAAGCGATGGCTGGCATCCTGATATGATTTCAAAAAACCTGGATGCTGTTATTTTAGGTATGCATGCCAGACCTGATAATCCTGAATTACTTCGTGCCCGGGAAATAGGAATAAAAATTTATTCTTATCCTGAATTTCTCTACGAACATGCCGGAAATAAAAAACGTGTTGTTATCGGGGGTAGTCATGGAAAAACCACCATAACGGCCATGATTATGCATGTATTGAAATACTGGGGAAAGGACTTTGATTATCTGGTGGGGTCCAAGCTGAATGATTTTGAAGTCATGGTACGGCTGAGCCCGGATGCACCGGTTATGATCTTTGAAGGAGATGAATACCTGAGTTCACCCATCGACCGGAGGCCCAAATTTCATTGGTATCATCCGCATGTTGCCTTGCTGAGCGGGATTGCCTGGGACCATATTAATGTTTTTCCTTCTTACGAAAACTACTTGGAACAGTTTGCTGTTTTTATTGATTTGATGGAAAAAAACGGTACACTGATATATAATCAGGAAGATGAAACCCTTGTCAGGCTTGTGATGCAGAATAAAAAAGATATAAAAAGAATTCCTTACCAAATTCCTGATTTTGAAATCAAAGAGGGTGTCTCTAATGTTTTGTACGGAAAGACATTTGTTCCGTTAAAAGTTTTTGGCCGTCATAATCTTTTGAACCTGAATGGGGCGAGAAGGGTATGTCGCGAGATAGGGATAACCGATGAACAGTTTTTTGAGGCCATTTCCAGTTTTAAGGGGGCGTCCAAAAGGCTGGAGTTGATAAAGAAAAAGGGAAAAGGCCGGTTTTTTATTGATTTTGCCCATGCCCCTTCAAAATTGAAGGCTACGCTGTATGCGGTGAAAACCCAGTTTCCGGGCTGGAAAGTTTTTGCCTGTTTT
>JALUYM010000066.1 GCA_027018745.1 Bacteroidales bacterium
GCAGTATTTGGGCGAAAACCACCGAAAGGGGATGTTCTGGCTTGCCTGGTTTGCATTTTTTGTCTGGAATGCACTAACAACCTGGTGGATATGGAATTCTACCCACAGTGGCGCCATTGTAGCCATATTATTGAATTCGCTTTTTATGGCAATGATCTTTCAGGTTTTTCATATCTCAAAAAAATGGCTTTTTAACAATCGACGGGGGTTTGGTATTTTGATTTTTTATTGGATCAGCTGGGAATTTTTTCATATGCATTGGCAGCTTTCGTGGCCATGGCTGACCCTGGGAAATGTTTTTGCCAGCAAACATACCTGGATCCAATGGTACGAATACACGGGTGTTTTGGGTGGAAGCTTTTGGGTCATCCTGGTGAATATACTGGTATTTAATGTAATACGAAATTTAATCTTAAAAGAAAAAAGCCGTATGATTATTAACCTGTCGTTGCTTTTTTTGTTACTTTTCATACCGATCACCTTTTCTCTCTACCTTTATGCCCATTATCAGGAAACGCAACACCCTGTCAACGTGGTTGTGGTACAGCCCAATATTGATCCCTATACCGAGGAATATGGCCTGCCACCGGCAGAGATACTGCAGAAAGACCTGACACTGGCTGCAAAAAAAGTTAATGACAGCACAGATTATGCTGTTTTTCCCGAATCGACAATTCAGGAAAATATCTGGGAAGGGGAGCTGCGTCAATCACAAAGCCTTCGTACCATACGTAAATTTATTCAACCTTTCCCCAGGCTGTCTGTGGTCATCGGGGCTACTACCTACCGGTGGCTTCTACCCAACGAAAAACGAACCCCCGCAGCAAGGTTGTATAGAAAAGGGTTGTATTATTACGCATACAACACAGCCTTTTTCATTAATCACTCGCCGTATGTACAAATTCATCACAAATCGAAACTGACCCCGGGGGTGGAAGAAATGCCGACCTATTTTTTTCTAAAGCCACTGGATAAATTTGCCATTAACCTGGGGGGTACAGTAGGTTCGCTGAAGAGTGACAACCACATTTCCCTATTTCAAAACAACCGGACCGGAACCAAAATCGCCACAGCAATATGTTATGAATCGGTTTATGGCGATTATGTGGCCCGCTATGTCCGTCACGGGGCTCAAATCATATTTATTATTACCAATGATGGCTGGTGGGGAAATACTCCCGGATACAAACAACATTTTCTTTTCGCTGTTTTAAGGGCCATCGAAACGCGCCGGGATGTAGCCCAGTCGGCCAACACAGGTACGTCAGGTTTTGTTGACCAGCGTGGCGACGTGTTGCAAAAAACAGCTTATTGGATTCCCACAGTAATTTCCGGGCGGCTCAACCTTAACAGCCGGATAACTTATTATGTAAAACACGGTGATATCATTGCCCGTCTTTCCGAATATGTCAGTGTTTTAATCTTGCTGGCTTCTGTAGTACAACATATTATAAAAAGACGGAACGGGATATTCTAACCGGCAAACACAATGCTTATGAAAGATTTTCTGGAATTGGTACAAAAACGGCAAAGCAACAGGAAATACACTAATAAACCGGTAGAAAAAGACAAACTGGAACGATGTCTTGAAGCTGCCCGGCTTGCTCCTTCGGCAAGTAATTCCCAGCCCTGGACCTTTTTGGTCGTTGATAAACCCGATTTGGTAAAAAAAGTTGGCAATGCTGCCATGGGCCCACTCATGTCATTCAACAAATTTGTGTCTCAGGCGCCTGTCATTGTGGCCATCATTATGGAAAAACCTAAAATTATCACGGAAGTGGGAGGACGGATAAAAAAGAAAGAATATCCATTGATAGATGTGGGCATTGCTGCCGAGCATTTTTGCCTGCAGGCAACGGAACTAGGCCTTGGCACCTGCATGCTGGGCTGGTTTGACGAGAAAAAAGAAAAAGAACTGCTCCATGTACCGGAAGAAAAAAGCATTACGTTATTGATTGCAACAGGATATCCTCCGGAAAATTACAAACACCGGAAAAAAATCAGAAAAAAATTTGAGACCGTGGTAAAATACAACAGTTATGAATAAAGAGAATAAAGCGGAAAAAATATGGTATGCCCTGTACGTCAAATCGCGTACAGAGAAAAAAGTAGCTGTCGAACTGGAAGGAACCGGCATCGATTTTTACCTGCCCCTTGAGAAGCGGTTAAAAAAATGGAGCGACCGTAAGAAATGGGTAGAGGAACCGTTGTTCCGGTCCTATATTTTTGTACACATAACCCCAAAAGAATATTATAAAGTTTTACAGACAAGAGGGGTGGTAAAATACATCAGTTTTGAAGGAAAAGCCGTTCCGGTACCACCGCAACAGATCGATGCTATTAAAATTTACCTTTCTGAAATGGATCCCATTCTCAACGAAGACCAGGACTGGGAAGAAGGCAAAGAAGTGGAAGTTATGTCTGGTAAACTCACAGGATTGAGGGGTGTTTTGATAAAAGCCAAAGGGAAAAACAGGGTAAAAGTAGAGATAGAAGTGGTGGGCAGCGCCATCATCTTGAATATTCCGCGGAAACAGCTGCGTATCGTTGGCTGAAGTGGTTCACTTTTTTCGTATTTTTGAAATATAAATCCTGCAGGAAATGAGTATCAATCTTTTGGATATAATTATATTGATCCCGTTATTGTGGTTTGGTTACCATGGTTATAAAAAGGGACTGATCATTGAAGTGGCATCACTGGCAGCATTTATCCTCGGACTCTATTTTGCTTTTTATTTTTCCAATTTCACTGCCGGTTATCTCAAACAATTCTTTAACATTCAACCGAAATACATGGCAGCCATATCTTTCATTGTCACTTTTATCGGGGTAATTATCATTGTGCTGGCGGTGGCCAGGCTGCTGGAAAAAGTGATCAATATTCTGATGCTTGGGTTTTTAAATAAACTGGGCGGGGCTGTTTTTGGCATTCTGAAAGGAGCTCTTTTCCTGAGCATTATTATTTTTATCATCAATTACTTTGATGCCGGAAGGACCATTATAAAACCCCAGGCAGTAAAAAAGTCCGTTTTTTATGAACCGGTGGAATCGCTGGTGCCCATGCTTTATTCCAAGCTGAACCTGAAAAATTTTAAGGAACAAATTCCCAAAAAAGAAGAAATATTAAAAAAAGTGATATAACGCTTTTTACTTTTCCAGTACCACAAAAGCCAGTGCTGTTTCCTTTAGGTGCGAAAGGCTGAGGTGTATCCTGTTGATCTTATTCTTTTTGATAAATGACTGCACTTTTCCGTATACCAGGATTTCCGGTTTTCCCAATGCATCGTTTCGCACTTCAATTTCTTTGAAAGACATGCCATTTCGATAACCTGTACCAAGGGCCTTGAAAAATGCCTCTTTGGCAGCATAGCGGGCAGCATAACTTTGATATTTTCCTGCCTTTTGGGTTTCGCAATACTCCTGCTCTGCTTCCGTAAATACCTTATCGGGAAAAGACGACGTTTTTTTTATGGCTTTTTCGATACGGGCTGTTTCAATAATGTCTGTTCCTATTCCGAAGATCATTTTAAAAATATGAATTTGTCAGCACGGCCTTTTACTGATTTAAAATCTGTACGGTTTAAAATAAGGCTGTCCAAAAAGTTTAACTCTATCCGTCATTGCGGGGAAACAGGGCAGATAAAGTGCGATCGCTGACGAAGCAATCTCTTGACAAAGAAACCTGCTCTCCGGAAGATTGCTTCTGTTCTGCCACCGGCAGACCATCGCAATGACGGGGTTTTTCTTACTTTTTGGACATC
>JALUYM010000067.1 GCA_027018745.1 Bacteroidales bacterium
CTGTTTTTGGGCTGTCGCCCTTAAAAACTCTCTTTTCCCCGGCGGGCCGGGAAGCTTTTCAATGCTGAAATGGGCGGCTTTCATCATCCTCTTGACTTTTCCTTTGCATGAGTAAGTAACCAGTATGCCCCCTGGTAACAGTGCTTCATACAATTTTAAAAATCCATCTTCCATCCACATTTCCGGTTGACTATCGGGGGAAAAAGCGTCAAAAAAAACCACATGAAAGCTGTTTTTTTCAGGTTGATATTCCTGAAAAGTTTGATGCAAAACTTTTGCAGAGAAAAAAGGGCCCACAGGATGAAAACACGATGAGCTTTCATGCATCATCAAAAAAGACGCTTTGTCAATGTGAAGTAAATCAGGGTAATTCAACCGGTTGAGTACTTGTCGGGAAACCGGAAAAGCCTCGATACCAAGAAATTCCACAGGCTGCTCGTTCTTCTCTGACCATAACATGGTGAGAAGCCCGTTCAAACCGGTACCAAATCCGATTTCAAGTACCCGCATTATTTCAGGTGCCGGATGAAAAGCCCCCAAACCTGCCCGGATAAAAATGTGTTCTGATTCCTGTATCGCACCATATAAAGAATGATAATGCTCTCCTACCGTTTCGTTGAAAAGTGTATGGGAACCATCTTCGGTTTTTACAGGAAATCTTGAATTCATAAATCAAAGGTAAACGTTTTGATTAAAAGGCAGTCGGCAGTTTTAAAATTTTAAGAAATTTTTGTATCTTGCTCAAAGAAAAAATATCCCTTGATTATGCTTGATAATTTATCACTGGAAAACATTCTGTTCCTTGATATTGAAACGGTTCCGGCTTACCCGGGTTTTGATAGTGTACCTGAAAAATTTAAAAAGCTGTGGACAAAAAAAGCCGCGCAGTTAAAATATCTTGGTGAGGACCTTACTCCGTCCGAATTGTATGGCCAGGCCGGTATTTATGCCGAATTTGGAAAAATAATATGCGTGTCATGCGGGTTCATGAACGGCAACGAAGTCAGGCTGAAATCTTTTTACGGAGATGATGAGAAAATTTTATTAGAAGAATTCACGCATTTGCTTAACAACCACTACCAATCTCCCGAATCACTGCTGTGCGGGCACAATGGTAAAGAATTCGATTTTCCGTACTTGGCACGCCGTATGCTGGTCAATGGAATAACATTGCCCGCCATTCTGGACCTTGCAGGGAAAAAACCCTGGGAAATCAAACACCTCGATACTTTGGAGCTATGGAAATTCGGTGACTACAAGCATTATACATCTCTGGAATTGCTGGCCGCCATTTTTAATATTCCCACGCCGAAAGATGATATCGATGGCAGCGAAGTCGCCCGGGTTTACTGGCAGGAAAAAGACCTGGACCGTATCGTGACATACTGTCAGAAAGATGTTCTGACCACCCTGCAACTATTCAGGCGTTATCTGGGATTGCCACTTGTGAAGGACGAATCTGTAGTAATCGTTTAAATAATATTGCGACAAATAAATATCAGCATAAAATGTATATCCGTGCTTTTATCAGTAGCTTATGGAAAAGTAAATTTTATCAAACCCGACATTGATCACGATGTTATTCCGGCACAGCAACTTTTTGCACATAATTTTGAATTGACAAAACTGAAGGACAACACAAAAAAATTGTTATGTCAAAATGGTAATATTCCATCAAAACTTTTTTAACTAACTGAAAAGCAACTAATAAAAATATTTATTAACAACGGACAGGACAAACCACGCAATTTGTATTTTTGAGCAATGGAAAATTCGGGAGAAATAAAACCAAAGATCAATAAAAGCTTCACCCCTAAATCTGCAGGCAACAGTTTTTTAGAGCATGGCAAAGTTCCGCCACAAGCTACAGATCTGGAAGAAGCTGTTCTGGGGGCTATGATGCTTGAGAAAGATGCTGTTTCAGCTGTTATTGATATTCTAAAACCTGAAATTTTTTATAAAGAAGTACATCAGAAAATCTTTGCAGCCATTTTGCGTTTGTTTGCCAAATCGGAACCGGTTGATATTCTTACCGTTACCAACGAACTGAAGAGTAGTGGAGAGCTCGAAATGGTTGGCGGTCCTTATTACATTACAATGCTCACCAGCCGGATTGCTTCGGGCGCCAATGTGGAGTATCATGCCCGCATACTTATTCAAAAACATATTCAGCGCGAACTGATCAAAATATCCTCCGACATCATCAAAGATGCTTTTGAAGATACGACCGATGTCTTCGATTTGCTTGACAAAGCCGAACAGGGTCTTTTTAACGTTTCAGAAAGCAACCTCAGACGTAATTTCGAAGACATGACTTCGTTGCTGAAACAGGCCATCGACAGCATAGAAAGTGCTAAAAATTCCGATTCTCATTTTAGCGGAGTCCCTTCCGGATATACTGATCTCGACAGGGTGACAAACGGCTGGCAGAAATCGGATTTAATCATACTCGCTGCCCGTCCTGCCATGGGGAAAACGGCTTTTGCACTTTCCATGGCAAGGAACATTGCCGTAAACTATAACAAACCGGTTGCCATTTTTTCGCTGGAGATGTCATCTGTTCAATTGGTTACCCGTTTAATTTCCAGCGAAAGCGAACTGCCGTCTTCCAAACTGAAGAAAGGGGACCTTGCCGATTATGAATGGCATCAGCTGAATACAAAAATCCAATCGCTGGCCGATGCCAAAATTTTCATTGACGACACCCCTGCTCTTTCGGTCTTCGAATTGCGTGCCAAATGCCGTCGCCTAAAACAACAACACGATATTCAAATGGTCTTTGTGGATTATCTTCAGCTTATGAGCCTGGGAAAAGACAACCGCGGTAACCGTGAACAGGAAATCAGTACCATTTCACGTTCGCTGAAAGCCCTGGCCAAAGAATTGGATGTACCTGTTTTAACACTTTCGCAGTTAAGCCGTAACGTTGAAAACCGCCCTGCCAGTTCCAGAAGGCCCATTTTGTCGGACTTACGTGAATCGGGGGCTATTGAACAGGATGCCGATATCGTCATGTTTATTTACCGTCCGGAATATTACGGCATGGAACAGTTTGAAGATGGCATGAATTCCAAAGGTATTGCGGAAATCATTATTGCCAAACACCGTAACGGACCTACAGCCAACGTCAGGCTTCGCTTTGTTGATCGCTTTGCCAAATTTGAAGAATTAGATGCTGTTCCATCCGGCAGCCCCAATGAAGCCAATACAAATGATGCGGGAGATGGCATCCGTACATTCCCCTCACGCATGAACGACCCTGACAATGAAGATACGCCATTTTAATTCTGAAATCCTGCGAGCATAAACAGTATCCCGAACTCAGTTGAAGAACAGGCCAGAAAAGTCACTAACTTATTGTGAGGGTGTTACTGTTTATTTATATAGTAGGTTAATACAAAGCCGATGTCAGTAATTCCAAATCACGGAAAGGAAGCCCGAATGTATCGGCAATGTTTTTATTGGTTAGAGCCCCGTTGTATACATATACCCCGTTGCTAAATGGAACATCGTGCATAATATAATGGTGGATATCACCTGTTTCACCTATTTTCAACAACAGGCCCGTAAGATAATTGCTCAGGGAATAAGAAGCTGTGTGCGGTACCCTGGAGGCAATGTTGGGCACACAATAATGGGTAACACCATATTCCTGATAAACAGGATGCTGATGAGAAGTAGGACGGGATGTTTCAAAGCACCCTCCCTGATCGATGCTCACATCAACGATAACGGCA